>JAIRTY010000630.1 GCA_031254715.1 Nocardiopsaceae bacterium
CCCAGTTGCAGAACCTGGCCCGGCTGCCCGCCCAGGGCACCGTGCTGCTCACCATGCCGCTGCCGATCGTCACCGGTTCCGGCAGCCCGTGCCGGGCGCTCGCTCTCGTCGAGCGGAGATGAGCCACCCGGGCGGCCCAGACCAGGTGCCGGTCGCGGCGGCGGTCGGCATCACCCTCGCCGGGCTCGGCGCGGATACCGTCTTCGGCCTGGTAGGCAGCGGGAACTTCCACGTGACCAACGCCCTCATCGGCCGCGGCGCCGCCTTCGTGGCCGCCCGGCACGAGAACGGCGCCGCCTGCATGGCCGACGGCTGGGCCCGGGCCTCCGGCCGGACCGGGATCCTCTCGGTCCACCAGGGTCCCGGCCTCACCAACGCGCTGA
The DNA here is from genome assembly GCA_031254715.1 of Nocardiopsaceae bacterium. GTDB lineage: Bacteria > Actinomycetota > Actinomycetes > Streptosporangiales > Streptosporangiaceae > JAIRTY01. Next base: position 384 of record JAIRTY010000630.1, read on the forward strand.
CCGGGATCACCGAGGCGGCCAAGAGCCGGACGCCGCTGCTGGTGCTGGCCGCCGACGTGGCCGGCGCGGCCGTTCGTTCCAATTTCCGGATCGACGTCGGGGCGCTGGCGGCCGCGGTGGGGGCGGTACCGGAGCGGCTCCACTCCCCCGGTTCCGCCGCGGCCGACGCCGCCCGCGCCTACCGGACAGCGGAACGGGAACGGCGCACCGTGATCTTGGCGATGCCGCTGGACGTGCAGGCGGCCCAGTGTGACCCGCCGGTCATCCCGCCGCTGCCGCCGGTCCAGCCGGCTGCCCCGTCCCAGGCCGCGGCCGCCGACCTGGCGGTCGCGCTGGCCACCGCTGGCCGGCCGGTGTTCGTGGCCGGGCGCGGCGCCCGGGCGGCCGCCGCCCGGGCTGACCTGGAGCGGCTCGCTGATGCCTGCGGCGCGCTGCTGGCCACCTCGGCGGCGGCGCGCGGCCTGTTCCGGGGCAGCCCCTGGGACCTGGACGTGAGCGGCGGCTTCGCCACGCCGCTGGCGGCCGAGCTGATCGGCGCCGCCGACCTGATCGTGAGCTGGGGCTGCTCGCTGAACATGTGGACGATGCGGCACGGCAAGCTGATCGGGCCCGGCGCGACGGTGGCGCAGGTGGACCACGAGGCGGCCGCGATCGGCGGGCACCGGCCGGCCGACATCGGGATACTCGGCGACGTGGCGGAAACCGCCCGGGTGGTGCTCGCCGAGCTGGGCGGCCGCACCCGGCCCGGGTACCGGTCCCCCGAGCTGCAGGAGCGGATCGCCGCCGAGGGCCGGTGGCGCGACGTGCCCTACCCCGACCAGGGCGTGCCCGGGCCGGACGGCACGATCGACCCGCGCACCCTCAGCATCGCGCTGGACGACCTGCTCCCCGCCGACCGGATGGTGGCGGTGGACTCGGGGAACTTCATGGGGTACCCGAGCATGTTCCTGTCGGTCCCTGACGATGCAGCGTTCTGCTTCACCCAGGCCTACCAGTCGGTGGGGCTGGGGCTCGCCTCGGCGATCGGGGCCGCGCTCGCCCAGCCCGGGCGGCTGCCGGTGGCCGCGCTCGGTGACGGCGGCGCGCTGATGGGGATCAGCGAACTGGAGACCGCGGTCCGGCTGCGGCTGCCGATGGTGGTCGTCATCTACGACGACGAGGCCTACGGCGCGGAGGTGCATCACTTCGGGCCGGACGGACACCAGCTGGGCACGGTCAGGTTCCCGCCGGCCGACCTCGCCGCCATCGGCCGGGGTTTCGGCTGCGCCGGGGTGACGGTCCGGCAGCCTTCCGACCTGGACCCGGTGCGTGACTGGCTGGCCGGCCCGCGGGACCGCCCGCTGGTGATCGACGCCAAGGTCAGCTCGGCGGCCGGTTCCTGGTGGCTGGAGGAGGCCTTCCGGGGGCACTGAGGGCGGGACGCCAGCACGGCCCTCGGGATAACGGCTACCCGACCCGGTATTTCGGACAGACCGAAACAGGCCGGAAACGTGTAGTCCTGCGATGGCTCGCCGTTTGTCGGCGGCGTAACAGCCGGGAAATCTGTCCGAAACCCGCTCATGGGAAACAGGAAGCATCCATCCCGGCTAGCCCACGGAGGCTGAGAGCGGTGCTTCCCTATCCACACTGGCTGAACGCGGGCGATACGTCCTGGCAGCTGACTGCCGCGACACTGGTCGGCCTCATGAGCCTGCCGGGACTGGCCGTGCTGTACGGGGGGCTGGTCCAGCGCAAGTGGGCCGTGAACACGATGATCATGGCCTTCACCGGCTTCTGCCTGGTGCTGATCGTGTGGGTGCTGTGGGTGTTCAAGCTCGGCTTCGGGCAGCCCTGGATCGGCCAGTTCCTCGGCAAGCCGGGCACCGTGCTGGGCGCGGTGGCCGAGCAGGGGCGGGCCAGCGTCCCGAACGTCGGCAGCGGCCCGAGTGCCACCTTCCCGGGCTTCCACATCCCGCAGTCGGCCCTGGTCTACTTCCAGTTCGTGTTCGCCGCGATCACGCCGCTGCTGCTGCTTGGCAGCGTGATCGGGCGGATCAGCTTCAAGGTGTGGCTGATCTTCGTGCCGCTCTGGTCCACGTTCGCGTACGCGGTCAACGCCTTCCTGCTGTGGGGCGGCGGCTGGTGGGCGCAGCACGGCGCGCTCGACTTCAGCGGGGGTTACGTGATCCACCTGGCCGCCGGCGTCTCCGGGTTCGTGGCCGCCGCGGTCATCGGGCCGCGGCTGAAGCGGGACCGCGAGCACGGCGTGCCGAACAACCTGTTGCTGGTGTCGGTGGGCGCCGGCCTGCTGTGGCTCGGCTGGAACGGCTTCAACGGCGGCGACCCGTACTTCGCCAGCCAGGACGCAGCCGCCGCGGTGCTCAACACCAACCTGGCGACGGCGGTAGCCATGATGACCTGGATCGTCATGGACATGCTGATCAGCAAGCAGCGGAAGCCGACCCTGCTGGGCGGGGTCAACGGCATGATCGTCGGGCTGGTCGCCATCACCCCGGCGGCCGGTTACGTGAACGGCCTCGGCGCCATCGTGATCGGCCTGACCGGCTCCGCGATCGTGTGGGTGGCCTGGAACTACCTGAGCAAGGTGCCGCCGTTCAACCGGGTGGACGACGCGCTCGGGGTGGTCTACACGCACGGCATCGCCGGCCTGGCGGGCGGCGTGCTGGTCGGCTTCCTTGCCGACCCCCACATGATCGTCTACCTGGGCATGGGCAAGAACCCCGGCATCACCACGGCCGGCCTGTTCTACGGGCATCCCAAGCAGGTGCTCATCCAGCTGGGCGCGGCCCTGACCGTCATCATCTGGGACGGCCTGGTGACATTCATCCTGCTGCGGGTGATCGGGCTGTTCATGAAGCTGCGGATGTCCGACGCCGAGCTCGAGGCCGGCGACGTGGCGGTGCACGAGGAGGAGGTCCTGCCGCCCGAGACGCTCACCAGGGTCGGCGCGGGCGCCAGGCCTGCGCCGGCCGCGCCCGACGGCGCGGCTGCGCGGCCGGAGAAGGTGCCCAGCGACAGCGGCTGAGACCCCCGGGGGGGCTCCGGCGGTCCGCGCCGGGCGGGTCAGGACGGTGAGGCGGGCAGGCGCGCGGCGAAGCCGTCGAGCAGGCAGGTCAGGCCGAACTCGAACCGCTCGTCCCTGGTGTCCGGCGAGTCAGGGTCTATGCCGTCCGCGATCAGGGCGGCCAGGTGCGGGAAGCGCCCGGTGGCCCGGACCCGGTCCACGAACTCCCTGGCCATGGCTTCCTTCTCCGCGTCGGTCAGGTCCCCGAACTGCTCCTGCACGAACCGCTCGGTGTTCATCTCCTGCACTTCGCGGGTGACGGCGCCGAGCACGTAGGTCACGATCGTCATCACCGCGGTCATCGCGGTGGCCTTGTCCAGGCCGAGACCGTCCAGCGTGCTGAGCGCCCGCTCGACGTTCTGCAGCGACTTGGGCGACAGGGAGGGCCGGCCGCCGAGGAAAGCAATCATCCAGCGGTGCCGGTGCAAGGCTGTCCGCGTGTTGCGGGCCAGGACGCTCAGGTCGGCCCGCCAGTCGCCGGACGGCTCCGGGGCAGGCAGCTCGCCCTGGACCATGTCGATCATCCGGTCCAGCAACTCTTCCTTGGACGCGATGTGCCAGTAGAGCGACATCGTCCCGGCATTGAGGTCGCGGGCGATGCGCCGCATACTGACCGCCTCCGCGCCGTCGGCATCGGCGACTTTGATCGCGGTGCGGACGATCTGGTCCCGGGACAGGGCCGCGGCCCGCCGGGGCGGGTGCGCCCGCCCCCGCCCCCGCCCGCGCTTGATGTCCTCTTCGACGTGCTCCCGCAGCCGGGCCGCCCGCCGGTCCTCGGGCCGGGTGGCGAGGAACGGTGTCCACAGGTCGTCGAGCTCGTCGGGGTCCTCGTCATCGGCTGCCACATCGGCTCCTCTCCTGCCGGCGCAGCGCCCGCTTTCGTGCCGCGCAGCGCCCGCCCCTATCCAAGCCGCGCCCGGGGCGCGCCGGTAGCCGCTTGCGCCTCGTACATCGTACTGCTACCGTGCACCGTACGATAGAAGTACACCGTACGAGAAATAACGGGCCGTTAGCGGGAGGGGCGGAACATGCAAGACCTCGCCATCGAGGCGGAAGGGCTGGTCAAAAGCTTCGGCAGTACCCGGGCCCTGGCCGGCCTGGACCTGGCGGTGCCCCGGGGCGGAATCCTCGGGCTGCTGGGCCCCAACGGAGCCGGCAAGACCACCGCGGTCCGGGTGCTGGCCACGCTGGCGCGGCCGGACGCCGGGCGGGCCAGGGTGCTGGGAGCGGACGTGGTGACCGAGGCGGGCGAGGTGCGCGAGCACATCGGCCTCACCGGCCAGTACGCGGCGCTCGACGACCACCTGACCGGTCGCGCGAACCTGATCATGGTAGGCCGCCTGGGCCGGCTCAGCCGGCGGGAGGCGAGGCAGCGGGCGGACGAGCTGCTGGCCCGCTTCGACCTGGCGGGCGCGGCTGGGCGGGCGGTCAAGAGCTACTCCGGCGGCATGCGGCGGCGGCTCGACCTGGCCGCCAGCCTGATCGGGTCGCCCGAGGTGCTGTTCCTGGACGAGCCGACCACCGGCCTCGACCCGCGCAGCCGGGCCGTCATGTGGGAGATCATCCGCGAGCTCGCCGCCGACGGCACCACGCTGCTGCTCACTACGCAGTACCTGGACGAGGCCGACCGGCT
>JAIRTY010000752.1 GCA_031254715.1 Nocardiopsaceae bacterium
GGCAGTACTCCTCGTGCTGCCGTCACTGACGCCCCGTATCGCCCCGCTGAAGCGCCTCCCGATCAAGTCCTGAGGGCGCGCCCCCCAGCGCCCGCTGACTCCGGCCGGTCCCGCTCCCGGCCGGGTCAGCGGGCTTCTCGCTGCGCCGCGCGCTGGCGTGCCCAATCCCCGCCATGCCTGCCGCCGGCTGCCCGTACGGGGCGCTGACAGCCGCCTGGGAGCCCCGGAACGGCCGCCCCCGGCCCTCGCGGAGATTAGAGAGCGAGACGGCGGGCCAGTTCGTCGAGCACGTCCGGCCACGCTGCTGCGAAGTCATCCCGGGCCTGGGTGGTGGGGAAGCCCTGCTGCACCAGGCGAAGCCGGTTCCCGTCATTCACCGTCTCGATCGTGACCTCCACCGTGGTGCCGAAGACGGGACCATCTTCATACACCGCTGTCATGTCGTAGGCCAGCCGGTGAGGACGCTCCACCGCCGTGAGCACACGCTCCTCCCGGAACGCCGGCCCGTCCGGCACCTGGAAGGCCACCAGCCAGCGCCCTCCCGGCCGCAGGTCAAGCCTGGAATCGGTCACCCAGTCCGGACGCTGGCTGTCATACAGCGCAATGAACGCATCGAAGATCATTTCCGGCTGGGCGCTGATCACCCGCGCAACTTCGAGCGCGTACCCGCCGTGCTGGCCTGCCGGTGACTCGTCGCCGTTCACGATGGCCCTCCTGCTCTCGGTTCCCAGCAGTAGGACTTTGCCCGGCGGGACAACTCATCGCTGCTCCAGAGCGCGGTGCCGGTCGCACCGGTGCCGTCCCGGGCGCCAGGGCCCGGGACGGCTGCCGGTGACCGCGTTACGGGGTCGGCGTGGGCGAGGTCGGGGTCGGGGTCGGGGAGGGCAAGATGGACGACGGGGTCGGGGTCGGGGTCGGGGGCGCCGTGGTCGGCTGGGTCTTCGCCACCGTGAGGGTGATCTGGGTGGCCAGCGAGACCGTGTGGCCCGCGTGCGGGGACTGCTGCACCACGGTGCCGTCCTGGACCCCGGGCGCCGACACGTGCACGATGTTGATGTTGGTGAAGCCCTGGTTCTGCAACTGGCCCTCGGCCAGCTGGACGTTCTCGTTGACGACGTTCGGGATCTGGGCCCCGCCGGGCGAGACGAAGATCGTGACCGTGCTGCCCTTGACCGCCGACGTGTTCCCGGGCGGCGACTGGCGGATCACCGTGTTCGGCTTGGCGGTGGAATTCTGCAGCGTCTTCTGCGTGACCTGGAAGCTCTTGCTCTTGAGCAGGTTGGTCGCATCCGACACCGACTGCCCCTTCACGTCCGGGACCGAGACCTTCGGCGGTCCCTTGGACACGAATACCGTCACCGTGGTGCCGGCCGCGACCTTGTTCCCGTTCGGCGGGTTCGTCTTGATCACGATGTTCTTGGCGACCGTCGGGTTCGCCTGGAAGCGCAGGGTGGACTTGAGGCCTGCGGCCTTGATGTCCTTGACGGCCTGATGATAGGCCTCCCCGTTCACCTGCGGCACGGCCTTGCTGCTCCCGCCGCCGAGCACGGCATAGGCGAGCCCGCCGACCACGGCGAGGACGATGAGCACCCCCAGCACCCAGAGCAGGGTGGTGCGGCGGCGGCGCCGGCGCTGGTCCTCCGCTTCGTCGTAGCCGTCCTCCTGGGGGCCGTACTGATAGCCGGGGATGGCGGAGGTCGGACCGCCCGTGGCCCCCATCCGCTGGGTCCGGCCGTACATGTCGGTGGGCGCCGCCACCGGCATCCCGGACAGCGCCCGCTTGATGTCGGTGCCCATCTCGGCGGCCGACTGGTAACGCTCGGCCGGGTTCTTGGCCATGGCCCGGAGCACGATCGCATCGGCCCACGGCGGGATCTCCGGGTCCAGCCGTGACGGGGGGACCGGGTTCTCCCGCACGTGCTGGTAGGCGATGGCGACCGGGGAATCACCGAGGAACGGGGGCCGTCCGGTGAGCAGTTCGTACAGCAGGCAGCCGGTCGAGTACAGATCGCTGCGGGCGTCCACCCGCTCGCCGCGGGCCTGCTCCGGCGACAGATACTGGGCGGTTCCGATCACCTGCGCGGTCTGGGTCATCGTGGCCTGAGCGTCGCTCACGGCCCGGGCGATGCCGAAGTCCATGACCTTGACGTCGCCGTTGCGGGTGAGCATGACGTTCCCGGGCTTGATGTCCCGGTGGACGATCCCGTTCCGGTGGCTGTAGTCAAGCGCACGCAGCACGCCGTCGGTGATCTCCACCGCCCGCTCGGGCATCAGCCGCCGGTCGTCGCGCAGCAGGTCCCGCAGCGTCTGCCCGTCCACGTACTCCATCACGATGTACGGGACGTGAGATGGCCCGGCGTCGTCCTCGCCGGTGTCGTACACGGCCACGATCGACGGGTTGTTGAGCGAGGCGGCTGACTGGGCCTCGCGCCGGAACCGGGCCTGGAAGGTGGCGTCCCTGGCCAGGTCGTCGCGCAGGGTCTTCACTGCGACCACGCGGTCGAGGCGGATGTCGCGTGCCCGGTAGACCTCGGCCATACCGCCGCGCCCCACGATCCCGTCGAGCTCGTAGCGGCCGCCAAGCAACCGGGGCTGTGTCATGTCTCGCACGTCCGTAACCGTCCTGGTCGTAGTCAGCCGTCGGGCAGCGCCCCTTGCTCCCGCGCGGGGGAGCCGCCTTCACCTGCGTGGCTGTCTCTCATCATCCGCCTGCCAGCCCTTTCATCCTCCCTGCGACGCCAGGTAGGCCCGGATAATCTGCACAGCCACCGGGGCAGAGGCGTCGGCACCGAGACCGCCGCCCTTCACGATGACGCCGACGGCTATCTTCGGGTTGCTGGCCGGCGCGAAACTGGTGAATACCGCGTCGTCCAGCCCGATGTTGTTGATCCCGTTCTGGGCGGTTCCGGTCTTGGCCGCGATGATTGTGCCGCCGCTGGCAGCGGTGCCAGCGGACGCGTGGGCCGTCCCGTAAGGCTGCTGTGTCACGTCGGTCATCATCTTCGTCACCTCGGCGGCCACCTGGGAACTCACCGCATGGCTCAGCACGGCGGGCTGTGTCGACTCCAGCGACGTGAGGTCCGGTGCCGTCACCTTCTGCACCAGGTAGGGCTTCATCAGCGTGCCGTGGTTGGCGATGGCGGCGGCCACCATCGCTTCCTGCAGCGGGGTCTCGGTGTCGTTGAACTGGCCGATCGACGCGTAAGCGGTGAACGCGGGGTCCGAGACCGGCGGGAAGCTGCTCGCCGAGACCGACAGCGGGATCTTCAGGCCCTGATTGTTGAAGCCGAACTTGTCCGCCTGCCGCCGCAGCTTGCTGCCGCCGACCTTCATGCCCAGATGGCCGAACGCGGTGTTACAGGAGACCGCGAAGGCGTAGATCATCGGGGGCCTGCCGCCGTCGCACGGCTCGTGGTCGAAGTTGATCAGGGTCTTGGGAGTGTTAGGCAGCGTCAGGTCGGTGGGCCCGGCGATGGGAGTGCTGTAGTGGTACTTGCCGCTGCTGATCGCGGTGCTCGCGGTGACCACCTTGAAGGTGGACCCGGGCGGGAAGGTCGCGTTGATGGCCCGGTTGATCAGCGGCTGCGCCGGGTTGGCGAGCAGTTGCTTGTCGACCCGGTTGAACTTGTTGCCGTTGAGCGTGGCCAGCTGGTTCGGGTCATAGCTCGGGTAGGAGGCCATGGCCAGGATCGCGCCCGTGGACGGGTCCATCGCCACCACGCCGGCGGGCAGGTGGATCGACTTCAGCGCGTTGTAGGCGGCCTGCTGCGCTGCCGAGTTGATGGTCAGCTGGACCGTCGCGCCCTTCTTGGGCTTCCCCGTGACCATGTCCACCAGGTTGCGCACGGCCAGTGCCGGGTCGTTCCCCGACAGCAGCTTGTTATCGGCCAGCTCGATGCCGGTAGGCGTGCCGTTCACCGGGAAGAACCCGGTCACCGGCGCGTACGGCTTGCCGTAGGGATACGCCCGCTGGTAGCTGAACGTGCCGTGCTTGACCGGCACCGACCTGGCGACCGTCTTGCCGTCCGCGGTCACGATCGAGCCCCGCTGGTACTGGAACTGCTGCGAGAACGTGCGCCCGTTCCCTGGATCGCTCGCCAGCGAGCTGGTCTGGAACGCCTGCACGTAGTTCACGTTCACCAGCAGCGCCAGGAACAGCGCCAGGACGAGCAGCGAGATGCGGCGGAGGGCATGATTCACCCCGTTCTCACCACCTGGGTCATGCCCTCGTCCTGGATCGGCTGCGGCGCCGGCCGCCGGGCCGTGTCACTGACCCGCATCAGCAGCGCCATCATCATCCAGCTCGCGACCAGCGACGAGCCGCCCTGGGACAGGAACGGCGTGGTGATCCCGGTCAGCGGGATCAGCCGGGTGACCCCGCCCACGATCACGAATACCTGCAGGGCCAGGACGAAGGCGAGGCCGCAGGCCATCAGCTTCGAGAACGGGTCCCGTACCGCGACCGCGGCGCGCAGCCCGCGCTGGACGATCAGCCCGTAGATCAGCAGCAGCGCCATCAGCCCGGTCAGGCCCAGTTCCTCGCCGAACGCGGTGATGATGAAGTCGCTCTGCACCAGCGGCGTCACGTAAGGCTGGCCGTGCCCGAGCCCGGTGCCCAGCACGCCGCCGAAACCCATCCCGTACAGGCCCTGCACGAGCTGGTAGGCGCTGCCGTAGGGGCGGTTGCCGAGAAACGGGTTCAGCCAGATCTGGAACCGCTCGTGCACGTGCGGGATCCACTTGCCGGCCACCACCGCGCCGGCCAGGAACAGCCCGCCGCCGATCAGCAGCCAGGACGTCCGCTGGGTGGCCACGTAGAGCATGACCAGGAACAGGCCGAAGAACAGGGCCGAGGTGCCGATGTCGGTCTCGAAGAACAGCACCAGCAGGCTGGCGGCCCAGGCCATCAGCACCGGCCCGAGGTCCCGGGCCCGCGGCAGGTCGATGCCGAGCACCCGGCGGCCCGCCAGCGCCAGCACCTCCCGCTTGGACACCAGGTAGCCGGCGAAGAACACGGCCAGCGCCAGCTTGGCGAACTCGCCGGGCTGGATCGAGAAGCCGCCGATGCTGATCCACACCCGGGCGCCGTTCACCTCGCTCCCGATACCGGGCAGGGCAGGCAGGACCAGCAGGACGAGCCCGATGGCGCCGAACGTATAGGTGTAGCGCTGCAGCGTGCGCGGCTGCCGGATCACGACGAGCACCGCCACGAAGGCCGCGATCCCGGCCGCGCTCCAGGCGATCTGGAATGTGGTGGTGGACGAGGTCATGGTGCTGATCGGGACGCCAGGGTTGCCGCCATGGCCCGACTGCTGCAACCGCCAGATCATCACGATGCCAAGCCCGTTCAGCAGCGCGGCCAGCGGCAGCATCAGCGGATCCGCCCATGGCGCCAGCCTGCGGACCATCAGGTGGGCGGCGAGGACCAGGGCGGCGAACGCCAGCCCGTATCCGGCCAGGCCAGACGGGACCTTGCCGTTCAGGCCCAGCCCGGCGGCCGCGTAGGCGGCGAGGACCACTCCCACCGCGAAGGCCAGCATGATCAGTTCGGTCCGGCGGCGGCCGCGCGGGACCGCCACCGGTGCCGACTGGCCCGGCTGCGCGTCGGGGGGCCCGGACCGGGCGCCTACCGTGGCGCCCGGCTGGCCCGGCTGGGCGACAGCACTCACGATGAGCCCCCCGCGCCGGCCACAGAGGCTGGCGCGGCCGGGCAGTCCGACGGGATGGGGTCCGGCTGCTTGGGGGCCTTCGGCGGCGTGGCCACGGTCTTGTGGTGCGATCGCACGGGCTTGACCGTGTGATACCGCTTCTTATAGGCCGCGAGCCTGGTGTGGTAGGTCGACAGCTGGTGCTTGTAGGCAGCCTGCGCGACGTAGGCGCTGTGGCATCGCTTGTAGTCGGCGCGGATGGTGCCGACGATCTGCATCGCCCCTGCCAGGCCGCTGGCGGAGATCGTGCCCTGGATCGACGACTGGTCCGACGTGGGCACCTCGGCCAGCGGGATCCCGGTCGGGCGGTAGACGTGGGACAGGCTGATCCCGGCCACGTTCTGGTTCACGCCGCGGAAGACCGTGACCTGGCCGCCGGTCGCGCCCACGTAGTACTGCCCCTGCGTGTACCGCCAGGCCGCATACGTGCCGCCGATGACCAGCGCCAGCAGCAGGATCAGCACCGAGGTGACGATCGGCCACCGGCGCCGGGCCCTGGGCGCACTGCCCCGGCCGGAGCGGGCGGCCCGCGGGGCCGGGGCCGGGTCGTCGTGGTCGACCGCGATCACCGGCTGCGGCTGGGTCTGGGTCATCGCATGGGCGCGCCCGGCGGGGCTGTCGGTGCGCAGCAGGGTCCCGGCGCCGCCGGTGGAAGCCGCGCCGGCGAAGACCGGGGTGCTGGTGGGCGAAAGCGCGCCGCGAGCGCTGTCGACCACGTCGGCCACGATCGTGGTGATGTTGTCGGGACCGCCGCCCTTGATCGCCAGCTCGGTCAGCTGCAGCACGGCCTCGTCCAGGTCGGCCACGTTCACCAGGGTGGCGTGCAGGGTCTCCTCGCTCACCACGCCGGACAGGCCGTCCGAGCAGAGCAGGTACCTGTCGCCCTCCCGCGCCTCGCGCAGGTCCAGGTCGGGCTCGGCGTCCGGGCTGCCGTCGAGCGCCCGCAGCAGCAGCGACCGCTGCGGGTGGGTCGCCGCCTCATCGGGGGTGATGCGGCCGTCGTCAATCAGGGACTGCACCAGCGTGTGGTCATGCGTGATCTGGAACAGGTCGCCGTCGCGCAGCAGATAGGCCCGGGAATCCCCGATGTGGCAGAGCGCGAACCGGGAGCCCGACCACAAGGTGGCGATCAGCGTGGTGCCCATCCCGCCGATTGCCGGGTTGGCCGTGACCATCTCGTGCAGCCGGTGGTTGGCCCCCGCGAGCGTCTTCGCCAGCGCGTTGAGCAGTTCGCTGACCGGCATCTCGCCGTCGAGCCGGGAAACCTCCTCGATGGCTACCGCGGAGGCGATCTCCCCGGCGGCGTGACCCCCCATGCCGTCCGCGACGGCGAGCATGTGCGGGCCCGCGTAGGCGGCGTCCTCGTTGCCCTCGCGGAGCAGGCCGACGTCCGAGCGGACCGCGTATCGGAGTGCGAGTGTCATCTGCGAAGTTCCAGAACGGTCTTGCCGATGCGGATCGGCACCCCGGTGGGTACCGGTGTTGGGTGGGTCACCTTCTGCCGGTCAAGGTATGTGCCATTGGTGGACCCGAGATCTTCGACGATCCACTGGCCGTCTTGCGGAAACAGCCGGGCATGTCGGGTGGAAGCGTAGTCGTCGGTGAGTACGAGCGTGGCATCATTGGCCCGGCCGATGGTGATTTGCTGATCACTTAGCTGCAGCGTGGTCCCCGCCAGCGAGCCCGCGGTGACCACCATCTGATGCGGCGCACCCCGCGACGCCCGGGCGGGCCGGGGCGGGCGCTGCGGCTTGGCGCGCTGCTGCTGGCGCTGCTGGCGTCGCTGCTGGCGGGCGGAAAGCGTGTGGCCGAACAGGTCAGTGCGCACCACGCCGACAGCGGCGATCACGAACAGCCACAGGACCGCAAGGAAAGCGAGCCTGATAAGGGTGAGGGTGAGCGCATTCATCGGGTCATGTGTCCTCAGCTGGCCTTGACCGGCGGGGCGGAAGGCTGGGGTCTACGACAGTGTGGGCTATGCCAGGCTCAGTGGATACCGTCCCTCCGGAATACCAGTGTGGTCCGCCCGAGCGTGACCCGTGTGCCGTCGGCAAGCACTACCCGCCGGACCGGCTGGCCATTCACGAACGTGCCGTTGGTCGAGCCTAGGTCGATCAGCACCACCTCGTCGTCCTCCACTCGCAACTCCGCGTGGTGGCGTGACACTCCGGGGTCGACCAGCCGCAAATCGCAGTCGGTGCCCCGGCCGAGCATGGTGACGGGCCCGGCCAGTTCGTAGGTGCGCTGGCTGCCGCCATCGGCCCCGGCGTCGGGCCCGGAGACGAGCAGCCGGGGACGGCCGCCGAACGCGCCGCGTTCCTGCGGCAGGTCGCTGACCGGCCGCCGGATCTCGCCGCCCTCCACGGTAGTGCCGCGGATGACCCCGGACCGGATCCGGAACGTCCCCGTGGTCAGGTCGGGCACGCCCTCGAAGCGCATCCGCACCGGGCCCACAAAGGAGTAGCCCTGCTCACGCGCGTACTCCCGGGCCAGCGTGGCCAACTCGACGCCCAGGCTGTCGGCGTAGACCTCCAGCCGCTCGTAGTCGGTCTCGGAGATTTCCACTACGAAGTCGTTCGGCACCAGTGTCCGGCCCTGGGCGACGATCGCTGCCCGGTCATCCATCTCGCGCTGGACGGCGCTGGCGACCTCGACCGGCTCCAGTTCCGACTTGAACGCACGCGCAAAGGCACCCTCGACCATGCCCTCGAGCCTTCGCTCGAAGCGCTGCAGCACTCCCACCGGGGTACCTCCTGTCGCCCGCTCGCATCTGATGGTATCGGCGGTTCGGGCTAGCTCGGGGGCGTGCTAACCTGACTCGTTGCCCGGGCGGGTGGCGGAACGGCAGACGCGCACGGTTCAGGTCCGTGTGTCCGCAAGGACGTGAGGGTTCAAATCCCTCCTCGCCCACGAGCCGGCGACGCCTGCTCGGTGATCCTTTGGATCACCTTCGGCATTGGCCGCCGTGTTGTTCCGGGGGCCGAGCCCCCGGACCCCGCGCCCCCTGAGCCTCCGTCATCTCCGTTGCGCGAGCTCACTGGCCGCCCCCCGGACCCCCGCGCCCCCTGAGCCTCCGTCATTTCGGTTGCGCGAGCTCGCTGGCCGCGCCCCACTCAACCTCCGTCATTTTGGTTACGCGAGCTCACTGGCCGAGCTCTCCGGACCCCGGCGTCCCTGACCCTCCGTCATTTCCGTTGCGCGAGCTCAGTGGCCGACCCTGCGCCGCTGGCGTCAGGGGACCACTATGACGGGGCAGCTGGCGTGGCGGGCCAGCCAGCCGGGGACGGAGCCGGCCACGTGGTGCCAGAAGTGCCCGGGAGCCCCGATAACCAGAGCATCCGCACCGGACTCGGCGGCGATGGCGGCCAGTTCGCGGGCCGGGCTGCCGCGCCGGGTGATCACCCGGACCGTCAGGTCGCAGCCGTCGCACACCTCGTTGAGCTCGGACAGCAGCCAGCGCTCGGTCTCCTCGGTATCCCTGATCGTCCCGACGACCTGGCCGGTGAGGGGCTCGCAGAACACCCCGGGCTGAGTGATATAGGCCAGCAGCAACGGACGGCCGAGCCGGCGCGACATCCCGGCGGCGTAAGCCAGCGCATGACGGCTCGAGGGCGAGCCGTCATAGCCGGCCACAACTGGATGATCCAGCTCGCCAGCCGGAAGCGCACTGCTCAGCGGGTCCTCGTCCCGGGCCGGTCGCCGCTGGCGCGCAGGCTGGCCCGGGCGGGGCTGAGGCTCTGCCTGGTCCATGGGTCCTCGCCTGTGAGGTCCATGCTCCGCTTTGGGACGCAATACCGCAAGCTACGTTAGTTGGGCTATCACAACTAAGCCATTCCCCGCTACGGTCCGATTACCATAGTCGCTCCGTCCCGGGCCCGTGCGTTTTCCCCGTAGCCGGGACCAGGCAGAATCAGAGTGTGCCGGAACTTCCCGAGGTAGAGGCGCTCGCAGCGTTCCTGCGCGAGCGCGCGGTCGGCCAGGTGATCGAACGGGCCGACAGCGTCAACATCTCCGTGCTGAAGACGTACCAGCCGGACCTGACGGCGCTGCGTGGCCGCCGGATCACGGCGGCCGGGCGGCACGGCAAGTTCCTGGACCTGACCGCGGACCCGGCCGGGGCGGGAGAGGGAACCGGCCCGGGAGCCGCTAACGGCCCGGGAGCCGGTAACAGCCCGGGCGTCGGTAACGGCCCGGGGACCGGGAACGGATCAGAATCCGGAACGGACCAGCTGCACCTGGTCATGCACCTGGCACGAGCCGGATGGCTGCGATGGCGGAACGACCTGCCCGCCCAGCCGCCGCGCCCCGGCAAGAGCCCGCTCGCGTTCCGGCTGCGGCTCGCTGACGGCAGCGGCTTCGACCTCACCGAGGCCGGAACCCGTAAGCGACTGGCCGTCTACCTGGTCAGCGACCCGGCGCTGGTGCCAGGGGTGGCCGGGCTCGGGCCCGACCCGCTGGCGGACTCGTTCACCACTGACGTGCTGGCTGGGCTGCTGGCCGGGCGCCGGACCCAGATCAAGGGCCTGCTCAGGGACCAGACGGTGATCGCCGGCATCGGCAATGCCTATTCGGACGAGATCCTGCACGTGGCCAAGATGTCGCCCTACAAGCTGGCGGCGAGCCTCACCGAGGACGAGGTGACCGGCCTGCACGAGGCCATCGGCACCACCCTGCGGGACGCCGTGGCGAGATCGGCCGGGACCGCGGCCGGGGAGCTGAAGGCAGAGAAGAAGGCCAGCCTGCGGGTCCACGGCCGGACCGGGCAGCCGTGCCCGGTGTGCGGCGACACGGTCCGCGAGGTGTCGTTCGCCGACTCCTCCCTCCAGTACTGCCCCACCTGCCAGACCGGCGGCAAGCCGCTGGCCGACCGCAGGCTGTCCCGGCTGCTCAAGTAGGGAACCCGGCCGCCCCGGCACTCGCGCCGCCGCCCAGGCCCGGCGTCCCCCAGCGCCGCCGCCCCGGCACCCGTGTAACACCACCCGCACGGGGACCGTTTTGTCGAATGTTTGTCATTCTGCCCGGGCCGCATCAGCTGATCCCGTAGCATCCCGGCCCGGGGACAAGTACCAGGAGCGGAGCGGGGCACGAGCATGCATGTTCGCAGGGCTGGACTCGGATTAGCAGCGGGGGTGGCAGTCGTCGGCCTCGGAGTGCTGGGGACGATGGTGCTGCCAGCGGCGGTGAGCGACGGCCGGCCGGCAGCCCCGGCGGTACCCACAAAAGCCGGCACCGCCCACGTAGCGGGCAACGGCCAGGTAGCCGCCGCGTCTGCCGCCAAGGCCACGGCGAGCCCCGCCTCACACCCGAAGCAGCACCCCAACGTCGGCAAGGCCCACTCACCGCGGCTGCTGAAGGAGCTCGCGGGACCATCCGGCACCAGCGGACCGGTCATCAACAGCCCGGCCCAGGCCGCGACTGCCGGACCCGTCAACGGCGCCGCCCAGGGCATTGATGTGGCCTCGTTCCAGCACCCGGGCGGTGCCGCCATCGACTGGCAGCAAGTAGCCAGCGACGGCATCACGTTCGCCGCGGTCAAGGTCACCGAGGGTGACTACTACGCGAACACGTACGCGGCGTCTGACCTAACGGACGCGGGGGCGGCGGGCCTGACCACGGTGGCGTACGCCTACGCCATCCCGGACGGCGACGGCAGCAGCAGCAGTCCCGTCCGTCAGGCCGACGACCTCATCAATTACCTGACCAGCCACAGCGTCACCGTGCCGCCGGTCATGCTGGACATCGAGTACAACCCGAACCCCGATGGCACCGGTGAATGCTACGGGCTCAGCAATTCCGCCATGGTGAACTGGATCGCCGGCTTCAACAAGGAGATCCGGACCAAGACCGGTCACCTGCCCCTCATCTACACCACCCAGGGCTGGTGGAGCGATTGCACCGGTGGCAGCACGGCGCTCGCCAACACCCCGGTGTGGGCAGCCGACCCCACGAATTCCAGCCCCGCTCTCCCGGCGGGCTGGAGCACCTGGAACCTCTGGCAGTACTCCAGCGCCGGCAGCGTCAATGGCATCTCGGGGAACGTCGACCTCGATCAGCTCAATCCCGGCCTGATCACCCTGCTCAACCACGGCGACCGGAGCTATGTGGCCGGGTCGACGACGCTGGCGTCGCAGGTGGCACCGTTCACGGTCGGGTCCGCGCCGTCGCTGACCTACTCCGCCACCGGCCTCCCGGCCGGCCTGGCCATGCTCGCCGACGGGCGAATCAGCGGCTGGCCTGACTCGCCCGGCACCTATCACCCGGTCGTGACCGCCAAGGACACCAGCGGAACCACGGGTTCCAGCTCGTTCACCTGGACCATTAACCCAGCGCCCAGCGCCGGGCCGACCGGGACGGTGCGGCTCGGGACCGGCGGCAAGTGCCTGGAGGACTACCGGAACCGGACCCGGAACGGGAACCCGATCGTCACCCGGGCCTGCAACGGCAGCGCGCAGCAGAGGTGGATCCTGGTGCAGGACAACACCATGCGGATCCACGGCAGGTGCCTCGCCCTCAGTTCCGGCCATGCGGTCCTTGAAGCCTGCAACGGCAGCGCCGCGCAGCACTGGCGGGTGGGAACCGGCGACGAACTGGTCAACGCGAGTACGGGCAAGTGCCTGGCCGGGAGCGCCACCTCGAACGGCGTCCAGGCCTGGACCGGCGGCTGCACCGGGGCCAGCAACAAGGAGTGGAAGCTGGTGGGCGGGCCGGTCCTGGCCGGGACGCCCGGCAAGTGTCTCGACGACACCGGGAACGTCAAGGCCGTCGGCAACCACGTCGTCACCGCCGCCTGCAACGGCAGCGCGGAGCAGAACTGGCTGGTCAAGCCGGATGGCTCGATCCGCATCCACAGCATGTGCCTGGATGTCACCAGTAGCGGCGTCACGGTGCTGAACAGCTGCGCCAGCAGCCCGCCGCCGCAGTGGCAGATCCCGGCCAGCCAGATCCCGGCCGGCGGATCCGGCAGCAACCTCGCCCGGGGCAGCCAGTGCCTCGCCTACCAGGGCGACGGCGCGCAGGCCAACCTGGGGGCGTGTCCCGCCGGTGACCCCGCGGTGACCTGGCGCATCCGGTAGCGCCGGAACCCGGACCGCGGCCTGGCCTGCGGTCCGGGTTCGCCGGATTGTCGTGCCAGCCGGTGGCACCATGGCAATGTGGGTCCCCAGCAGGCGGCCACCGGGCAGGACCTGGTGGACGCGACCGCCCGCGCCGTCATTGAGTGCGCTGCCGACGCGATCGTGGCGTTCAGCACCGATCACACCGTCCTGCTGTGGAACCCGGGCGCCGAGCGCATGTTCGGCTGGCGGGCCGGCGAGGTCGTCGGCCGGGAGCCGCCGCTCATCCCGGAAGAGCTGCGGGCCGAGCACCATGCGGTGCTGGAACGGGTCCGTTCTGGCGGCCAGATCTCCTTCGCTACCCGCCGCACCTGTGCCGACGGCACCTCGCTGGACGTGCGCATCGACACCAGCGCGCTGCGGGACCGTGGGGGCGCCGTGATCGGCTGGGTCAACGTCTGTCACCTCGCCGGGGAAGACGAGGCGGCCCGGCACCACATGGCCGAGCAGGCCCGGGTGGTGCGCAGGCTGGGCGACGTGGTGGCGGACCTGAACGCTCAGCGGGGCCTGGAGGCGGTGCTGGACCGGATCGCGGCCAGCCAGTGCGAGCTGACCGGGGCGGACGCGGGCGGCTTCGTGCTCATCGAGGACCTGCAGCTGCGCCTGGTCAGCATGGACGGGCTGCCTGCCCACCTGCGCGGCCGCACCGCCGAACTGCCCGGCAGCCTGGTCGCCGAGCTGCTGGCGTCGGGCCGGACGGTCATGATGGCGACCGGGGAATCCGGCCGGTTCGACGACCTGATCTGGTCAGCGCTGCCGGGCCTGCACACGATCGCGCTCGCCCTGTCCCGCGTGGGCGGGCGGCCGTATGGCGCGCTCTACGCCCTCTACAGCCGCCGGACCGTCGGGCACGTGGAACTCGAGCTGCTCGAACTGCTGGCAGGCCACGCCGGAGTGGCCCTGTCCAACGCGATGGCGTTCGAGGAACTCCTGCGCCAGCGTGCGCACGAACGGGCCGTGATCGACGCCAGCGCCGACGGGATCGCCGTGGTGGACTCGGCCGGGCTGATCCGGGAGTGGAACCCGGCCGCGCACAAGATCACCGGGGTCCCGGCGGACGAGGTGATCGGCAAGCCGATCCCGTTCCCTGTCCCCGCTGCCGGCGGCCCCAAGCTGGCCCACCAGCTCCCGACCGGACGCTGGCTGGACGTGCTGAGCAACGCGCTGGACGACCGGGACGAGCTGGTGATCGACTTCAGGGACGTCACCGCCGCCAAGGAGCTTGAGGCGGCCAAAGACCTGTTCCTGGCCACCACGAGCCACGAGCTGCGGACGCCGATCACGGTGGTGCACGGCTTCGCCAGCACGCTGGCCAGCCGGTGGGACAAGCTGACCGATGCCGAGCGCCGCAGCGCGGTGCAGATCATCGCCGACCGGGCGGGCTCGCTGGGACGGCTGGTGGAGCAGCTGCTGCTCGGCTCCCGGGCCGGCGCCGACCGGCTGCAGGTGTCCAACGGCCCGTTCGGCCTGCCTGAGCTGCTGCAGGGGGCGGTGGCCGCCTTCCGGTCGCTGTCGGAGCCGCACACGGTGGCCGCCGACATTCCGGACCGGCTGCCGGCGGCCCACGGCGATCCGATCGCCACCGACATCATCGTCGGGCAGCTGCTGGAGAACGCCATCAAGTACTCGCCCGAGGGCGGCCAGGTGACCGTGGCCGCCCGGGAGGCCGGCGACTGGATCGAGGTCACCGTCGACGACGAGGGCATCGGCATCGCCCCCGGCGAGCACGAGCGGGTCTTCGAGCGGTTCGTGCAGGGCGACACCGGTGACCGGCGCCGGTTCGGGGGGATCGGCCTCGGGCTGTACATCGTCCGGCAGCTCGCCCGGGCGCAGGGCGGCGAGGTGTCCGCCAGTTCCCGGGACGGCGGCGGCACCCGCATGCTGCTGCGGCTGCGGCAGGCCCAGGAGTAGACCCGCGGGCACGGCGGCGGGCGGCGGCCGGCGCTGCCCTACACTCGGCCCATGCGAGCCGCCAGCGGCGAGGAGCTGCCCTCGTTCGAGGAGATCTACGCGTGGGCCGGTGACGACCTCGCGTCGGTGCCCTGGGCCCGGCTGGCGCCCCACCCGCTGCTGGTGATGTGGCTCAACGGCCGGTCAGCGCCGGCGGCGCAGCCGCCGGCGCTGGTGGTGGCCTGCGGGCTGGGCGACGATGCCGAGGAGCTGGCCTCCCGGGGGTACTCCGTCACCGCCTTCGACGTCTCGGCGACGGCGATCACGCAGTGCCGCCGCAGGTTCCCCGCCTCCCGGGTCCGGTACCAGGTGGCTGACGTGCTGGGGCTGCCGGATGCGATGACGCGGCGGTTCTCGCTCGTGGCCGAGATCAACACGCTGCAGTCGCTGCCAAGGCCCGACCGGCCGCGGGCGGTCGCTGCGATCGCCGGCACGGTGGCGCCGGGCGGCCTGCTGTTCGTCCGGTGCCAGGCCGGCGGCGAGGGCGAGCCGGAGGCCGCGGAGCGGCCGTGGCCGGTCTGGCGCAGCGAGCTGGCGGGGTTCACGGCGGCCGGGCTGATCCAGGCGGACCTGATCGACCAGGCACCGGTCCCTGCCCAGCACCCGTTCCTGCGGCTGATCTACCAGCGCCCGGCTGGTCCCTAGGATTTGGCGGGCTCCCGCGCCCTGGGCTGGCCGCCGGTGGCGACCAGGTACTCGTCGATGATGCCGGGCACATCGTCCCCGGCCCGGACGATCGTGCCCTTCTCCAGCCAGATCACCCGGTTGCAGGTTTCCTCGACCTCACCGAGGTTGTGCGCGACCAGGAACACCGTGCCCGCCTGCGCCCGCAGCTCGTCGATCCGGTTGTGGCTCTTCACCCGGAACTCCGCGTCCCCGGTGGCCAGCGCTTCGTCGATGAGCAAGATGTCATGGTTCTTGGCGGAGGCGATGGAGAACCGCAGCCGGGAGCCCATGCCGGTGGAGTAGGTGCGCATCGGCAGGTTGATGAAGTCCCCCACCCCGGAGAACTCGACGACCTTCTGGTAGTGCTCCTTGACCTCCGGCGGCGTCATCCCCATCGCCAGCAGGCCCAGCACGATGTTCCGCTCGCCGGTGAGGTCGTCGAGCAGGGCCGCGTTCACGCCCAGCAGCGCCCCGTGACCATCGGTGTACACGGCGCCCTGCTCGGGCGGGATCAGGCCGGCGATCGCGCGCAGCAGGGTGGACTTGCCGGAGCCGTTGCGGCCGATCACGCCGACCGCGTCGCCGCGGTAGGCAACGAATGAGATGCCCCGGATCGCGTGCACCTCCCGGATGGAGGGCCGGCGCTGGCGGCGGAGCATCCGGACCAGCGCGGTGGCCGCGGTGCCCTTGTCGCCGCTCGCGCCGTACACCCGGTACACCACGTGCAGGTCGTCCACGATCACCATCGGGTCAGCCACGGCCGTACCTCGTCTCCGCCCGCCAGAACACGACAAAGCCGATCAGGAGCGCGGCCAGCGCCCAGCCCGCGCCGTACATCCACAGCTGGGGGGTGCTGATGATCGGGTGGCAGTGCGCGCTGTAATAAAGAGCCCCCGGATTGTGCTGCAGGTAGTGGTGGTTGTCGCCCTGGAAGCGGTACACGGCGCACAGGTGACCGTTGTAGGGCGCCGAGCCGGGGAAGCTGAGCCGCGCCGAGGCCAGTACCGCGTTCCTGATCAGCGTGATGAAGACCGCGGCCGGGTTGATCTGCATCAGGTACGCGAGCGTGGGGTGGTCCTTCAGTACCCCGCCCGACAGCAGGCTCAGGGCTGAGATGCTGAACATGATCCCGGACATGTACAACCAGGTCCGCACGATGAACGGGAGGAGCTGGCTGACGTCGTCGAAGCCAGCGCCCCACCGGGCCAGCAGCAGCCCCGTCCCGATATTGAAGGCCGTCTGCAGCGCCAGCGCCGGCAGCGCGAGCAGCCAGTACCAGGTCAGCGGCTCGCCGCTGGCCAGCACGATGATGATGAGCACCGAGAACGCCAGCAGCAGCTGCTGCAGCTCGATGATCACGTAACCGAGCGGCAGGCAGGCCCGGGGGAAGTAGAGCGCCCTGATCAGCGGCAGGCTGTCGCGCATCACCTTGGACGCGGTGATGACCGACCGCTGCGTGAAGTTGAACACGAACACGCCGGTGACCAGGAACGGGATGAACTGCGGCACGCCCCGGTTGGTGTGCAGCAGCTCCCCGAAGATCAGGAAGTACACCGCGGCGTTCAGCAGCGGGGTGAGCACCTGCCAGAGCTGGCCCAGCTTCGCCTCGGTGTACATGGCGATGGTGCGCGCGGTGGCGAAGCCGATGATGAAATGACGCCGTTGCCAGAGCTGCCGCAGGTAGGTGAAGACCGGCGGCCGGGCGGCACTCGGCCGCAGCCCGTAGGAGCCCGCCAGTGCGGACAGCGACCCTGGCGGCACCAGTTCGTTCGTGCGGCTTGTGGCCTGCTTCTTGGTGGCGACGGTGGCAGCCGCGTCCGGCGCGGCCGGCCCGCCCTGCCCCAGCAGGGTGCCCGGCGCGCTCAGCCGCCCCCGGTTAGTCACGACAGAGAGCCTAGGGGGTGACAGGCCCGGGCGTGGCAGCATGCGCCAGGCCGAGGCGCCCGTGAGTTGTAGGGGGCAACTCTCATGGGATGAAACGCTACCATCCAACGAGTTGTGCGGTACAACTGTTGGTGTGGAGGCCCCGCAGGATGCCGAGCTCGAGCAACTGGTCGCGCAGCTGCTGCGCGCGGTCATCCCGGCCGCGGCGGCGGACGTCCCGGCCGGCCCTGCCGCCGGGGCTGCGGGCGCTCCGGACGCCGAGGGCGCGCCGGGGAACGGCGCCGGTCACGGCCAGCTCCCTGCCCGTGAGGACGGCGCTGGCGGGGCAGCCACGGAGCCGCCGGTGTCGCTGTCGGAGGCGCGTGCCCTGACCGAACTGCTCACGGCCCGCGGCATCGCCCAGGGCCAGCTCGCCGCCCTGCTCGGGCTCGAGAAGAGCACGGTGAGCCGACTGGCGGCGGGGCTGGAGCGAAAGGGCTGGGTCAGGCGCGGCCGGGACGAGGGCAACCAGCGCTACGTGCGGCTCTATCTCACCCCGGAGGGGCGGCTACTGGCCGGCCGGGTGTGGCGGGCCTGGCAGTCCCGGCAGGCCCGGATCCTGGCCGGGCTGTCGGACGGGGAACGGGCTGGCCTCGCGGCCGGGCTGCGGGGGCTGATCCGCGGCCTGGCGGCCGAAGGGCTCATCGGCGACTCGCCGGCGCGCCAGCCCGCCCCGCCGGGCGATTAAAAACGGGCCCGCCGGCTGCTGTCGGCGACTTGTCATCCGTCCCCGTCACAGAATCCGGACAAAATGCCCACCAGAATGACTGGCATGGATGACAAGTGGGCGAGCCCGGGCGTGGCGGACCGGGCCGGCGGTGTGCCTCAGCCGTTCCGCAGCGTACGATGGACACGCCGCCAGCCGCGGCGGGCGAGCACACGGGCCAGGGTCTTGGCGTCCACCTCGCGCACCAGCCGGTCATCGGGGCGGGCCGTCATCCCGCCGGTCATCAGCTCCGGGACCTTGCTGGCGAGGATGACGCCGAGCACGGCCTGCGCGGCTGCGGGAGGCGGGATCCCGGGAACCTCCAGCGGGAGGTCCGGTCCCTTGTCCGTGATCCCGGCAGGCGTGGCTCCCAGGCTGGAGACGTCACCGATGACCCGGACGCCCAGCGCCGAGATGCCGGCGGCAATCTCCGCGCCGATCTCGGCGACCTGCTTGAGTGCCCACGGCGGGGTCACGATCCGCTGGTCGCCCGGCCCCGGCTGGTAGCCACGCTTGAGGTGATTGATCGCGCCGCCGCGCACGAGCCGGGCGTAGACCTGCTCCGGCCATTTCCGGTGCCTGGCTTCCTCGTTGAGGAGCCGGATCAGCTCGGCTTCGGCCAGTGACAGGGAACGGTTCGCGGTCGCGGCGTCTGGCACCAGCAGGCCGCCGGGCAGGCCCAGCATCGCCTCGAAGGTGCGGAGCACCATCATCCGGTCGGATTCATCCACGATGATCACGCTGACGCGATCCGCGCCAGCGGCCTCGGCCCACCGGGCGACCAGCCGGTCATGCCGGTGCCGGTGCCAGAACAGCGGCGTCGGTGGGTCGCCCGGCGGGCGGTTGAGCTTGGCGTCGAGCCAGTCCTCGTACCGCAGGAGGAGACCGTTCTGCACGTACTGCTGCCATTGCGAGGCCATGACCTTCGCCAGCGGCCGCAGGGTGATCACGATATGGACCGGCCAGTGACCGCTGAACCCCTCGACTACCCGGCTCGTCGCCTCCTCGTCCCCGTCACCGAAGAACGCGCTGCTGACCAGGACGCGGCGGTTGCCCTCGGCGGCGACGGCGGCGGTCAGCGCGGTCCACTCGCTCAGGTCCGGGACCTGCTTGCCGAGCTGAGGCTTCCGCCCGGTCACGGCGAGGGCACCCTCCAGGTAGGTGCGGCCCGGGGCGGCGCCGAAGTAGCTAACGCCGTGCTCAGGAAGCCGGTCGCGGGCCAGTTCGAAGGCCCCCTGCACCGCGCTGGTGCCGGTCTTGTGCGAGCCGACGTGGATAAGCCTGGCGCCTGGCGGTAGCAGCAGGCTGTCGGGCAGCATTGGTGCCTCCTTCCGGCTGAGGACGCCCGCCCTCAGCCCGAATGGCTCAGCAGCCAGTCGACGGCGCGAGCCGCCGCCTGGCCGTCCTCAAGTCCGCAGAATCGCTCCGTGAAGGCGTCGTACCCGGGGCGATAGCTGCGGCTGATGTCCGGCAGGCTCTTCATAGCATCGATCACGTCGTCGGTGGTGCGCAGCAGCGGCCCGGGCGCCTCGGCCTCGAAATCAAAATAGAACCCCCGGAGCCGGTCCCGGTAGCGTTCGAGGTCGTAGGTGAAGAAAAGCATGGGCCGGCCGGTCACGGCGAAATCAAACATTGCCGATGAATAGTCGCTGATCAGGACATCCGAGATGAGCAACAGATCGGCCATGTCCGGGTAGAGGGTGACATCGATGATCCGGGTGTCGGCAGGGCCGGTGACCAGGGCCTCCCTCATCATCTGGTGCGCTCGCACCAGCAGGGTGTGGCCGGGGCCGAGAGCCCCGGCAAGGGCGCCGAAGTCCAGTTCCTGCGGGAAACCGTAGCCGGCGGCCCTGGTTGGCGCGTCGTCCCGCCAGGTCGGTGCGTACAGCACGACTCGCTGGCCGGCCGGGAGGCCAAGACGACGGCGGACCTCGGCTGCCCGTTCGGCCCCGTCTGGCGTGCGGAGCACGTCATTGCGGGGGTAGCCGGATTCCAGGATTTCGCCGTCAAAACCGAATGCGCGGCGAAAGATCGGCGTGCTGAACTGGTTGGGCGACAGCAGGGCGCTCCAGGAAGCGACGTCGTTCCTGATCCGGTCGTTGTACGCCATGCCGTTGGCGAATTGCGGGCGCTCCACATCGAGGCATATCCGCTTGAGCGGCGTGCCGTGCCAGGTCTGCAGGTAAACCTGGCCGTCCGGGCGGTGGTACCACTCAGGCTGGAACATGTTGCTGACCAGGTAACGTGCCCGGGCCGCGAGCTCGTAGTGCTCGCGGCTGCCGCGGACCACGACCCGGCTGCCGTCTGGGGCCGCGAACTGGCCGTCCCGGGTGATCCACGCGCACTCTAGCCCGGCATCCCGGCGGCGCAGTTCCTCATAGATCGCCCGGGGGTTGCACGAGTACTGCTTGCCGCCATGGCTGTCGAAGACCGCCACCTCATCGATCCGGCCGCCGGCGGCGCCCGAGCGATACCACTCCTGCAACTTCCGCTGGCCGTACTCACCGGAATCAGCTGCGGCGGCCCGGACCTGGATCTGGAAGCAGTCGCCGCGGTATGAGTCCGCCGCTACCTGGTGAATGCCGACCTGGCGCGGTTCCGGCAGCCGGGTCAGCAACCGGCGGTCGGCGACCACCCGGGTCTCGCCCGCCCCGGTCTGGGCCAGCAACTCCCACCGGCCTATCCCCAGCGGGAGATCGCCTGCCAGCCCTGGCATGGCCCCGGCAGGCAGGCTGGCCGTGAAGGCGTCACCGTGCCACCGCAACGGGACGGCGTGCTGGTATCCGGACCCGGTGCTGCGCAACTGGATCACCGGCGGCTTCGCCTCGGTGGCTGGGAAGTCACCGTCGAGAGTGAAGCGATCACCCGCTCTCCAGGACGCTTCCCGGACAATCAGGCGGCACTTTCGCTGCACGGCTGACAGGTTGCCGAACGCGGTCAGGTAGGTGGAGATCTCCTGGCCGTCCTTGGCGAGCCGATGGCCGATGACACCGGGTTCCCCGGCCAGCCGGACCTTGCCGCCGGTACCCGGGTTGAGGGCGAAATCCCAGTGGATCTCATCGCCTAGCGCCACCGTCGGTTCACCGGTGCTGGCCAGCGGTCCCTGCCCGGTGCCCGGGAGGCTGCCGGAGCCGACGGCGGACAGCAGCACGGAGATGGGGAACGCGGCGCGGAAGCCGTGGCGCCCGGCCGAGCTACCGGTCGCGGTGGCCGGGATGCGCGTGGGCTTGCCGCCGCCCTGCTGGAGCGAGACCACGATGGCCGCTTTGGGGCCGACCGGGACCGCTGACCAGCCTTCGAGCTGGAGCTGATCGCCGTCGGCCTGGCAGGCGGTCGCCACCGCGGCGGGGCGCTCCGCCCTGATCGTGAACCGGCCATCGGCTTCCGGGGCAGGCTGCATCCGTACGCCGGCAGCCACCCAGCGGGCCTCGGGCCATAGCGCCGATCCGGGGATGACACGGCTGACCGGGCCCTCGCGCCGGACCCCCTGGCCGCGCACCTTGACCCGCAGCTCCCAGCTGGCGGCCCGCCAGGTGCCGAGGTTCGAGAGCCGGGCCGGGTCGATCTCGACCACGAAACCGGACCAGTCGTAGCAGGCGGCCGCCTGGCCGGAGCGGGCGGTGACATCGGGCCGCTTGACGCGCTTGACCTTGAGCCCGACCGTCCGCCGGAGCACCGGGTTGCGCAGCAGGACGTCGATACGGGTGTCCTGCTCGCGCGGCGCGTCCAGGCGCTGGATGTACGCGGAACCCTCGATCCGCAGCTTGTCCCCGTGCCACCTGACCTCATCGAGCCGGACGTCAAGGCTCATCTCGCGGCTGGCGTCATAGACGTGCAGCGGGACCCCGCGCGCGGGGTCGGCGAAGTAGGGATGGCTGATGTACCACCTGGGGCGCGGCCGTCCGAGCCGCACCAGCGGCGCGTTCCCGGCGTCCTCTCGCCGGGCATACCGCATCACTTCCAGCAACTCGTCGTGCATGCCCTCGCGGATGAGGTGGTACTGCAGTCGCCCCATCTCGCTGGTGTCCATGAACACCGGGTCAGCCACCGAGCGGAGGTAGCCGGCCCCCAGTTCAAGCAACTGCTGGCGGTCGGGCTCGCTGGCGAACTCGAACGTGGAGAGGAGAATCGCGAGATCGTTGTCGAGCACCCGGCGGTCGAAGGCCGGCCCCAGCGCCGGGGCGTGCCGCTCGATGATGCGCTTGGCCTCGGTGCACGCCGCTATCCGGCCTGCCACGTTTTCCAGTTCGCGTGCCTTCTGCTGCCGGGAGAGCTGCCCGGACTCGCGGGCGCGCCAGTAATAAACGACCTCGCGGCGTATGTCTATCGACCGGGCGAGCACATATGCCTGGATACAGACAGGGATGTCCTCGTATCGCGCCGCCCAGAATTCCGGCCGGAACGAATCCCAGAATGAACGGCGATACACCTTATTCCACAGCGTGCAATCCCGGAGCAGCTCCGGGTGCCTGGCCGCGCTGGTGCGCGGGATCGTCGTCCGGTATACGTCGGCGTGCACCCAGGTCGGGGAGATCCACCCGGAACCGAACCGGCGCACGTCACCGGCGGCGATGTCGGAGCCGGTCGCCTCCAGCGAGCCGACCAGCAGGTCATAGGCGTTCCGGGGCACCAGGTCGTCGCCGTCAAGGAAGGCGAGGTAGTCGCCGGTCGCATGCCGTATCCCCAGGTTGCGAGCGGGTCCCTGGCGCTTGTTCTCCTGCTGCAGCAGCCGGAAGCGTGGGTCGGCCGCGGCGAACGACTTCGCGACTAACGCGCTGCCGTCGGTCGACCCGTCGTCGACCATGATCACTTCAAGGTCGCTCAGGGTTTGCCCGGCGACCGATGCCAGCGCGTCCGCCAGGTACGCCTCGACGTTGTAGACCGGCACGACGACGCTGAGCTTCACCACTCACCGCCGCGTGTCATCGGAGGGCCAAGCTGGAGTAACAGCGAAGCAATCCGGGCTTTGCATCCTGGTAAACTACATCTAAACCTTGTGGAAACTCCAGCCGATCACCGCAGTTCCCAAGGGTCCCCGCCGGGAGGATCCGGCCTTAACCTGGCGATCTCAGCGATACGTGAGCCGGAAGCCTGGATCGGAACCCGGAGCAGGGATGATCTTCGACCCGAAGCCGGCGATTGTCGGTCACCGCGGGTTCGGCGCTGGCGAACGCGGCGGCTACCGCGAGAACACCCTTGAGTCCTATCTGGCAGCCGTGGACCACGGGCTGACCTGGATCGAGCTGGACGTCCAGCGGAGCCTGGACGGGCAGCTCGTCATCCGGCACGACCCGGTGACCCGGGCCGGCGAGTTTGTCGTGGCCCGGTCAGCGGATGAGCTGGCCGCCGCCGGGGTCCCGCGGCTGGAGGAGATCATGGCCGCGCTCCCGCCCCGGGTGGCGGTCAACATCGACGTGAAGACGATCATCGAGGATGCGGTGGACCCGCCGGAACGGCGGACCGCCGCCCTCGTCGCCGCGGCGCTGCGCAGGCATGCCGGCCGGCGGCCGCTGTTCGTGTCGTCGTTCGATCCCAGCCTGCTGGTGTACCTCCGGGACCAGGATGACTTTCCGGCGCCGGTCCCGCTGGGCCTGATCACCTGGCTGAACTTCCCGGTGTGGCACGCGCTCCCGGCAGCCGCCGGCCTCGGGCTGGACGCCGTCTGCCTCCACACCGGGACGTTCGCGATGCACCGGGAGGAGCCGCGCCAGCAGGACCACCCGATCGAGACGGTGATCAGCGTGGCTCACCAGGCCGGGCTGGAGGTGCTGGCGTGGTGCCCCGCACCGGAGGCGGCGGTCAGGCTCGCCGCTGCCGGAGCCGACGCGCTGTCGGTCAACGACGTTCCCGAGGTGCTCGCGGCCCTGGCGGGAGCCGGCCCGGCGGCGGCCCCGCCGGTACCCGGCTGACCGGGCCCAATCTCCCCGGATCAACCAGCTCTCTGGGTCAGCCGGTTTCCGCGGGTCACCCTGGTCCCCGGTAGCACGGCGGGCCGGGCGGGAGCGCGCCGTGGGG
>JAIRTY010000659.1 GCA_031254715.1 Nocardiopsaceae bacterium
TCTCCAGGTCCGCCACGATCCCCTCGAGCCGGTCCCGGGGCACGATCAGATCCGTTCCGAACGAATCCGTCATTGCGGCTGCCGTCCCGGCCGGCTGGCCGCCGCCCGCCCCGGCCCCCATCCGGGTGAGCACGGCGAAGCCGCCGGTGACGTCGGCCGGGTCGACCCGCAGCAGGAACCGCATCGACTGGAGGAACTCCAGCAGTTGCGGCGCGGTCCCCGGCTCGGTGTGAACCCACACCGACGTGCCGTCATCGGTCAGGGTCAGATGATGCTCCACGTGACCGTTCGGGCTGAGGATGAGCGCCTGCGCGGCCGATCCCGCTGCCAGGTGCGCAACGTCCTGCGTGGTCAGATCGTTCAGCCAGGACAACCGGTCCTCGCCGCTGATCCTGAGCACGCCCCGGTTGGAACGGTCGACCACTCCGGCCCGTTCGGCGAGCGCGCGCTGCTCGGCGGAGGGGTTCCCGTAGTGCGCGGCGACCCCGGCGTCCCGGCCCTGGGCCGCCACCGCGCCGGCGCGAGCGAGCAGGGGGCTTTCCATGCCGCCAGCCTATGCGGACGGGCGGCCGGATCCGCCGGGGTCGCAGGACGCGCAGCGGCCGAACACCGTGAGGTGGCCGACGTCCGTCTCGAACCCGTACGTCTCCCGCAGCGCCATCACCAGCGGGCTGACCGCTTCCGGCGGGATCTGGGTGACCTTGCCGCAGTTCGAGCACACCAGGTGCACATGCTCGGCCTCGGCGGCGAGGTGGTAGCGGGGAGCGCCGTGCCCGAGATGGGTGTGCGTGACCAGGCCCAGCTGCTCCAGCAGTTCCAGGGTGCGGTAGATGGTCGAGATGTTCACCCCGCGGGCCGTCCGCTGCACGTCCGCCCAGATCTCCTCCGGGGTGGCGTGCTCCAGCGTGGTGACCGCCTCCAGCACCAGCTGCCGCTGCGGCGTGACGCGGTAGCCGCGGGCCCGCAGCTCCTCATCCCACGCCTGCGTCATAACCCGAGGGTAGTCCTCGCCGGCCGGGCTCGTTCCCGCGCCAGCCCGGCTCGTTTCCCGCAGCCAGCCCGGCTCGTTTCCCGCAGCCAGCCCGGCTCGTTTCCCGCAGCCAGACGGCTCGTTCCCGCTGCCAGCCCGGCTGCTTTCCATGATCGTGCGTGATCAGGCGGGGCGCCCCCCTACCAAACCCACATGATCATGGACGGCAGGACGTGACGCCGGCCACAGCGAATCTCGCTTGCCCTCAGCGGCGGCGCCGGCATAGCCTGCGGACACGCGGGAAAGGAGGTGGTCCAACAGCATGCATAGCAGTCGGACTCGCGAGGTGGCTGTCAGCTAGCCGCCGTCCCGCCGACGTGCCGGGCGCTCATCCCCCGATCAGGACGGCCGCAAGGCCGTCTCCGGAACAGGACGAGTGCTTCCGGGGCGATCACCGGCCCAGCGCGAAACCAGGTTCGCTTGTGTGACCCTTGTTCGCGTGCCATCAGGCGGCGGCCGGCGAATCTACGGCAGACACCGGCCCCCCGGGCCGACCGGCCCTAGTCCAGCCGGTCCCTGGCGGTGCTTCCGCTGCGCGCCCGCGCAGCAGCAGCCCGTCAGGAGCCGCCCGGGGGTTCTTTATGCCCGAAGTTCTTTATGCCCGAAGTTCTTCGGGCCTGGTCTTTCAAGCCCAGGTCCTTCAAGCCCGGATTCCTCAAGCCCGGCAACGCCAGCAATGTCTTTCCAGGCAGCTTTTCCGAGATGGCCGGATGACGCCGCTGCCGCGCTTTCGTCCCCCGGTACGGCCCTAGACTTCTTCGCTGACTACCTCGCGGCACAGGTCCAGGCATTCGTTGCAGATCCGTGCGTCGCCGGCCGCTGCCAGGGCTTCGACCCGGAGGCGGCTCTTACCGCAGAAGCTGCAACTCTCGCCACCAGCCTCCTCGCCTGCTCGCCGGATTGTGCCGGTGGCGGTGCCGGCCGACTTGCCGCCGGTGGCGAGCACCGTGTGCGCGCGGTCAATACAACGGTCGCAGATATAGGCGCCGGGCCCGGCGATCAGCTTCTTGACCTGCTTCTGGTTGCTGCCGCAGAACGAGCACGACAGCAGCTCACCGGAACCGGCGTGGCCGCCGCGCCAGCTCCGGCTTCCTCCGGTCGCCGCCACGATCTGATGAACGCGCTGGTAGCTAATGCCGAACTCGTCGGCGATCTCGCGCAGCGACCCTCCAGCAAGCTGGAGCCGGCGGATCGCCCGGTGGAAGTCGGTGCGGGCGGCCTCGGCGTCATGCTCGGCACCGGTGACGCGGGCCGCCGCGGCTCTCGCCTGGGCCAGCAGATCTGAATCCAGCGGCATGCGTCTACCGTACCTAGACAGTCTCGCCGCGTCCATCTGGCGGCCCGGCGCGCGACCCGGTGGCCGCCTGCTCGCATCCGGGGCCGTGCTGGCGGGGTGACCGCAATAGCCGCTATTCGCCTGGACTGGCCGGATAATATCCGCGCGTAATTACCGGGCTTCGGTTATCGCGCGCCGTAATCTCGGCACCAGGCATTTCTTTCCCTGGCGGGGCGCTTTTGCCGGGGAAATGGAATGGCCCGGCTGGCGCGCCATCGCGCTCGCCGTCCCGCTGGAAAGGACCGCAGCTCGATGACGAAGCTTCCCCGCGCCAGCGCCGCTGCCGCCATCATCCTCGCCGTCGCGGCCGGCGCGAGCGCCTTCTCCTTCCCGGCCGCCCAGGTGGCGCCGGACCGGGCAGCCGCCGGACGGGTGGCGCCGGACCGGGCAGCCGCCGCCCAGATGGCGGCGGACGGGACTGCCGGACGGGTGGCACCGGACGTCGCAGCCGCCGCCCGGCCGGCCGCCGCTGCCGGTCCGATGCAGCCAGGCGGCCCGCTGCGGCACAACGAGGCCGGGATGCACGCGACGATGAACGCGGTCGCCGTCACCTCTACCAACTGGGCCGGCTTCGCCGCCGCCGGGAAGGACGAACGGTTCCGCTACGTCCGGGCCACGTTCTTCGTGCCCTATGTCGATTGCCGCAGCACCCCGGACTCGTTCTCAAGCCACTGGGTCGGCCTGGACGGGTTTGCCAGCCCGACCGTCGAGCAGGCCGGCGTGCTGGCGGCGTGCGACGGCACCAAGCCGGTGTACCAGGCGTGGTACGAGATGTTCCCGCGGCTCCCGGTCTACTCGGATATCAAGATCCGCCCCGGCCAGTCCATCGTCGCGAGCATTTTCCGCCAGTCAGGGACCGGCACGTTCACGATCAGGCTGACCGACACCACGAACGGGCATCACTTCACGCGCACCCTGAGCTGCCCGTCGCGGGTGCGGTGCCGGCGCGCCAGCGCCGAGGTGATCAGCGAGGCCCCGTCCACCGGCAGCACGATCCTGCCGCTGTCCGACTTCCGGGCCGAGAACTTCGGCGGCGTGAAAGTGACCGACCAGGCAGGACATCATTCCCGGCTCCGGTCGGCGCGGTGGGAGACTTTCAAGATCACGAACGTGAGCCGTGGCAGCAAGCGGGTGATGGATCAGCCGACCACGCTGTTCCGCGGCGGCACGTTCGGCAGCTACTGGATGCGAGCGAAATGAGAGCTGGGGCGCGGCCGCCGGTCAGGCCCGTTTGAGCTGGGCCGACAGGTGCGGCTGTAGTGACTGGCCGACAGCGGCCATGTCGAAGGCATACGCCAGATCGGCGCCGACCAGGCCGTAGAGCCGGTGCCCGGCCGTCACTTCCTTGGCCGACTCGGTGCGGGCCACGACCTCCGTGCTCAGCTCGATCTTCGTGCCGTTGACCTCGCCCAGGTAGATCTCGGTGATGCCGGTCGGGTGCGCCAGCAGCACCTCCAGCTTCCCCTCCGGGCGGGGCCGCCAGAAGCCGGTCTCCATGGCCAGCGGACGGCCCGGGTTGCCCTCGGCGTCCAGCAGCCAGGTCCGGCTCGAGTAGCTGAGGAACGGCTTGCCGACGTGGCCGAAGGTGATCTCCTGGCCGAACTGGAAGCTCTCGATCGTCGGGTAACCGCCGACGCCAGCCCCCAGCCAACGGCCGAGCAGGAACGCCAGCGGCGCCACCTCCGGATGCGGCTCGGGCGCTGATCCCGGATCTGGTCCCGCCGCAGGCCAGGGGGGCATCAGCGCGACCCGCCCGGCCGGCTGCCCTGCCCCGCCCGGTACAGCCGCACCGCCACCAGCCCGGCGGCCCCCGCCACCACCGCGAACCCGGCGACCACCAGCAGCCCGCTGATGAGTCCGTGCATGACCGGCATTCTACGCAGCCCGAGCGACCCGAACCCGGAGGCGCACAGTCACAGGCACGGGCGAGCTGTCCGGCGGAGCCTGGGAACTGGCCTCGTTCGGGACCGGTGATCTCCGGCGAGCCACTGACATTGTGGACAGCTACTCGGACCAGGACATTGGAATCGCGGACGCATCTCTCGTGGTCCTCGCCTTGCGTCATCGCACCGATCGCCTGCTCACCCTGGACCGCCGGCACTTCCGCGTTGTCAGGACGACGTCAGGGAAGCCGTTCGCCTTGCTCCCCTAGCCGCCTGGCCCTGGCCGCCGGAACCCGCCGGCAGGAGTCCCGCCCGTTCGGAATGGCGAATAAGGTTCGGACCATGGGCACGCGGAAGCTAGTGATCAAGCTGACCGCCGGCCAGGCGGAACCGGAACGCTGCGGGCAGGCGCTCAGCGTCGCCGCCACGGCGGTGGCCAGCGGGGTCCCGGTGTCGCTCTGGCTCGCGGGGGAGGCGGCGTGGTTCGCGGTCCCGGAGCGCCTCAAGGAGGTCGTGCTGGCGCATTCGCCGCCGCTGGCTGACCTGTTCGACAGCGTGCTGGCGGCCGGCACCGTGACCTTGTGCACGCAGTGCGCGGCCCGGCGCGACATCACCCCCGCGGACCTCATCGACGGCGTCCGGATCGCCGGCGCCCCGACCTTCGTGGCGGAGGTGGCCGCGGAGGACTCGCAGGCGCTGGTCTACTAGGCGCGGCCTTGGTCAGCCCGCGATCGCGGCGAGCCGCTGGTCGCGCAGCTGCCGCACCCAGCTCTCGTGGGCCGGGTTGAGCGGCGGCAACGGGCCGGAAGCCCAGGAGAGCAGCAGGTCGGCCAGCCCGGGATTGCGGACGAGCACGGGGCCGTGCAGGTAGGTGCCGAGCACCCGGCCGGCGTAGGCGCCCTCGGTGCCGTCACCGTTTCCTATCCCGGCGCCGACCCGGGCCAGCGGCCGGACGC
>JAIRTY010000081.1 GCA_031254715.1 Nocardiopsaceae bacterium
GTTGATCTTGTACCACCAGACCAGGTGGTAGATGCCGAGCGTGATGAACGGCCAGACCAGCCACACCAAGAAGACGTTGCGGGTCTTGCCGGCACGTCCTGTCATGCGAACCCCCCCGAGCTCGTGTCCCCCGGAACGTCACCTCTGCCTGCGGGCGATCAGCCCAGGCCGTAACGTTCTGTAACTATTATCGCCCGAACGGGACATTCACGCTTGCCTGGGGCGGCCCCGGGACGCCAGCGCAGGCCGGTGACAACGGCCGGCGCCGCTGCGGCGCCGGCCAGGGATGGCTGGGGCGAAGACCCTTACCCGACCTGCCAGGTGTCCTGGCCCGCCAGCAGGGCGGCGAGGTCGCCCTCGCCCTGGCGGGTGCGGGCGTCCTCCAGCTGGTTGGCCATCAGCTCGTCGTAGGACGGGCGGGTCACCCGGCGGAACACCCCGATCGGGGTGTGGCTGAAGTCGGTGCTGTCCAGCCGCGACAGGGCGAAGGCATACGACGGGTCGGGCACGTGGGCATCGTGGGCGAGCAGCGAGGACTCGTCCGCCCCGGCCACGTCCACCGCTTCCAGTGCCCCCATCGGCCCGAACCGGAGTCCGCGGCTGCCGCCGGCGCCGAACCTGACCGGCTGCCCGTGCTCCAGCCGGATCAGCCGGTCATCCCGGGTCCCTGCGTCGGTGACCGGGGCGAACGCGTCGTCGTTGAAGATCGGGCAGTTCTGGAAGATCTCGATGAACGCGGCGCCCCGGTGGTCGGCGGCGGCCTGCAGCACGCCGGTCAGGTGCTTGCGGTCGGAGTCGATGGACCTGGCCACGAAGCTCGCCTCCGCGCCCAGCGCCAGCGACACCGGGTTGAACGGGGTGTCGAGCGAGCCGAACGGGGTGGACTTGGTGATCTTGCCCTGCTCGGAGGTGGGCGAGTACTGGCCCTTGGTGAGGCCGTAGATCCGGTTGTTGAACAGCAGGATCTTGAGGTTGACGTTCCGGCGGAGCGCGTGGATCAGGTGGTTCCCGCCGATGGACAGCGCGTCGCCGTCGCCGGTGATCACCCACACCGACAGGTCCGGGCGGGTTGCGGCGAGCCCGGTCGCGATCGTGGGCGCCCGGCCGTGGATCGAGTGCATGCCGTAGCTGTCCACGTAGTACGGGAGCCGGGCGGCGCAGCCGATGCCCGAGATGACGATCAGATTCTCGCGCGGGATCTCCAGCTGGGGCAGGAACGACTGGAACGCGGCCAGGATCGCGTAGTCACCGCAGCCCGGGCACCAGCGCACTTCCTGGTCGGACTTGAACTGCTTGGTGGTGAGCTTCTCGTCGGCGGCGGGTACCAGGGTCAGCGAGGCCGGGCGCCGGGCAGCCTCCGCGGCGCCGTCGTTCGCCGGGCTCGGGTCAGACATTTGCGATCACTTCCTGGATGACTCCGGCTAGCTCCGCGGCGCGGAAGGGCAGGCCGCGGACCCGGTTATAGGAAATCACGTCCACCAGATAACGCCCGCGCAGCACCAGCGCGAGCTGGCCGAGGTTGATCTCGGGCACGAGCACCTTGTCGTAGCTGCGCAGCACGTCGCCGAGGTTGGCCGGGAACGGGGACAGGTGCCGCAGGTGCGCCTGGGCGACCGAGCCGCCCGCCAGCCGGACCCGTCGTACCGCCGCCCCGATCGAGCCGAAGGTCGAGCCCCAGCCGAGCACCAGGACCCGCGCGCTGCCGTCCGGGTCGTCCACCTCCAGCGGCCCGATGTCGGCCGCGATCCCGTCGATCTTCGCCTGCCGCAGCCGCACCATCCGGTCATGGTTGCCGGGGTCGTAGGAAATGGTGCCGGTCACGTCGGCCTTCTCGATCCCGCCGATCCGGTGCTCGAGTCCCGGCGTCCCTGGAATAGCCCACGGGCGGGAGAGGGTGTCGGGATTCCGCTGGAACGGGAGGAACTGTGGCTGGTCGCCGTCCTGCTGCCAGTCCCCGGGGCGGGCGAAGCTGAATTCGTCCCGCAGCTTGGGCAGGCCCGCGACCTCGGGGATGAGCCACGGCTCGGAGCCGTTGGCGAGGTAGCCGTCGGAGAGGACGATGACCGGGGTCCGGTACTTGGTGGCGATCCGGACCGCCTCCATGGCGATCGTGAAGCAGTCGGCGGGCGTGGCCGGGGCCACGACCGCCACCGGCGACTCGCCGTTCCGGCCGTACAGGGCCATCAGCAGATCCGCCTGCTCGGTCTTAGTCGGCATGCCGGTGGAAGGCCCGGCCCGCTGGATGTCGCAGATCACCAGCGGCAGCTCGACCGACACGGCCAGGCCGATCGTCTCCGCCTTGAGCGCCATGCCGGGCCCGGAGGTGGTGGACACCCCTAGCGCGCCGCCGAAGGCGGCGCCGAGCGCGGCGCCGACCCCGGAGATCTCGTCCTCGGCCTGGAACGTGCGGACGCCGAACCGCTTGAGCTTGGACAGCTCGTGCAGGATGTCCGAGGCCGGGGTGATGGGGTAAGAGCCGAGGAACAGCGGTAGCCCGGACCGGCGGGAGGCCGCGACCAGGCCGTAGGCGAGGGCGAGGTTCCCGGTGATGTTGCGGTACCGGCCCGGCGGCAGGGTCGCGGGCTTGACCTCGTACTGGACCGAGAACGCCTCGGTGGTCTCGCCGAAGTTCCAGCCGGCCCGGAACGCGGCGATGTTCGCCTTCATGATCTCCGGCTTGGCTGCGAACTTGGACTCCAGGAACGCCAGCGTCCCGTCCTGCGGCCGGTTGTACAGCCAGGACAGGAGGCCGAGCGCGAACATGTTCTTGGCTCGCTCGGCGTCCTTGCGGGTGATCTCGAACTCCTCCAGGGCCTTCACGGTCATGGAGGTGATCGCCACCGCGTGCACGTTGTACGCCGCCAGCGAGCCGTCGTCCAGCGGGCTGGCCTCGTAGCCGACCCGGGCCAGGTTGCGCTTGCTGAACTCGTCGGTGTTGGCGATGATGTCCGCGCCCCGCGGCAGGTCGGACAGGTTCGCCTTCAGCGCGGCCGGGTTCATGGCCACCAGCACGTCCGGCGCGTCGCCGGGGGTCAGGATGTCATGATCGGCGAAGTGAAGCTGGAAGCTCGAAACGCCAGGCAGGGTGCCCGCCGGGGCGCGGATCTCGGCCGGGAAGTTCGGCAGCGTTGACAGGTCATTGCCAAACGTCGCCGTTTCCTGGGTGAACCGGTCTCCGGCGAGCTGCATGCCGTCCCCGGAGTCGCCGGCAAATCGGATTATGACACGGTCAAGGTTCTGGACCTGCTTGGCCACAGTGGGAGGACCTCCTCGACGCGCCGCGGGCGGGCGCCGGTTCCGGCGTGGGTCCGTGAGCGCCAACCGGGCGGGACGGCCCGCTCCGGATGTTGAGTGATGGCTAGGTACATGTTACTGAAGGTAAGGTGCCTCGCGGGCGGGGTCCGCGCCGCCGGGACCATCGGGTGTGACGCATATCGCATCCGAACCCCTGCCCCGTGATGGCGGCGTCCAAGGCGCCAATGTCTGTGACACTTTACGACCTTCAACAATACCCTCTCCCCGCTAGGACGCGTGCGGGCCGGTGGGGGTTCACCAGCCGCCATTCCGGGCGGCGGGGGGCGATCCCGGACGCCCGCGGGCTGGCAGTCGTGGTCGCTGGTGCGTTCCGTAGTGCCCGAGGCGCCTCCGTAGGCGGTTCCCGCCGTGACGAGACGCC
>JAIRTY010000122.1 GCA_031254715.1 Nocardiopsaceae bacterium
GATGATGCTGTCGCCGCACATCAAGCTGGTGGCCGCGTTCGACCACCGGCACATCTTCCTCGACCCGGACCCCGACCCGCAGGCCAGCCTGGCCGAGCGGCGGCGGCTGTTCGAGCTGCCCCGTTCCACCTGGGAGGACTACGACCCGTCGCTGATCTCGGCGGGCGGCGGCAGCTGGCCGAGGAGCGCCAAGTCGGTGCTGGTGCCGGCGCAGGCGCGGGAGGTGCTCGGGCTCGCCGACAGCGTCGTCACCCTCACCCCCGACCAGCTCATTTCCGCCATCCTGGCGGCCCCGGTTGACTTGCTCTGGAACGGCGGCATCGGCACCTACGTGAAGGCCAGCACCGAGACCCACGCCGCGGCGGGGGACCGCGCCAACGACGGGGTCAGGATCGACGCGGCCCAGCTGCGCGCCCGGGTGGTGGGCGAGGGCGGCAACCTGGGCGTGACCCAGTCCGCCCGGATCGAGTACACGCTGGCAGGCGGGCTGATCAACACCGACTTCATCGACAACTCGGCCGGGGTGGACACCTCCGACCACGAGGTCAACATCAAGATCCTGCTGCAGGGCAGCGTGGAGGCGGGCGAACTGGCCCCGCAGGCGCGCGGCCGGCTGCTGCACGAGATGACCGGCGAGGTCGCCTCGCTGGTGCTGCGGCAGAACTATCAGCAGAACCGGACGCTGGCCGCGGCCCGTGCCCAGGCGCCGCAGATGCTCCACGTGCACAGCCGCTACCTGCGGCGGCTGGAGCGCAACGGCCGGATCAACCGGCAGCTGGAGTCGCTGCCCGGCGACCGGGAGATCGCCGAGCGCCGCTCGGCCGGGCTCGGGCTGACCACGCCCGAGTTCGCTGTGCTGCTGGCCCAGGCCAAGATCTCGGGCGTGGCCGACGTGCTCGCCTCCGACCTGCCCGACGACCCGTACCTGCGGTCGGTGCTGGCCGGCTACTTCCCGGCCGAACTGCGCGCGGGCTACGCCGCGCTGATGGCGGCCCACCCGCTGCGCCGGGAGATCATCACCACGGAGCTGGTGAACGAGATGCTGAACCACTCGGGCACCACGTTCTGCTTCCGGCTGAACGAGGAGACCGGCGCGTCAGTGCCGGACCTGACCCGGGCCTGGATGGTGGCCAGGGACGTGTTCGACCTGTCCGGGTTCTGGCAGCAGGTGGCGGCCCTGGACGGGAAGGTGGCCGTGCCCGCCCAGCTGTCGCTGCTGCTGGAGGGGCGCAAGCTCACCGAGCGGGCGGTCCGGTGGCTGCTGCACAGCCGGCGGCTGCCGTTCGACATCGAGCAGACCATCGGGTTCTTCGCTGACGGCGTGCTGGCGGTCGGGTCGGCCATCCCGGACCTGCTCACGGGGCGCGACCTGGCCGAGTTCCGGGAGCGGGAGGACGGGCTGCAGGCAGCGGGAGTGCCGCCGGGGCTGGCCGCGCGGGTGGCCGCGATGGTCCCCGCCTACTCGGCGTTCGACATCGTGGAGGTGGCCGCCGGAACCGGGCGGGAGGTGGCCGAGACCGCCGAGGTGTACTTCGATCTCGCCGACCGGCTCCAGATCACCCGGCTGCGGGACCAGATCGTGGCACTGCCCAGGGACGACCGGTGGAACTCGATGGCCCGCAGCGCGCTGCGCGACGACGTGTACGCGGCGCACGCCGCGATCACCCGCGATGTGCTCACGGTCACCGGCCCCGGCACCCCGGAGGAGCGGCTGGCCGCCTGGGTCCAGCGCAACGCGAGCGCGGTCCGCGGCGCCGGGCAGACCCTGTCTGAGATCTGGGAGACCGAGCGGTTCACGGTGGCCACCCTGTCGGTGGCGGTGCGGGCGATCAGGACCCTGGTCGCGGCGAGCACCCTGCCCGCGTTAGACGACGAACCGCACTAGGTGTGGCAACCCTGGCTACGGGAATAGCCGGAGCCTGGCTCGCGTAGTCTAACTGACATGGCAAGTACCGACCCCGCAGGCGAAATCTCGGAACTTTCGTCGACGCTCGCCAGCGTGGAGGCCGTGCTCGACCCGGAGAGCCTGAACCGGGAGGCCGGCACCCTGCGCGAGCGCGTCGCCGATCCGGGGCTGTGGGATGACCAGGAGCAGGCGCAGAAGATCACCCGGCGCCTGTCGTACCTGGAGGGGGAGATGTCGCGGCTGACCGCGCTGCACCGGCGGCTTGACGACACCCGGGTGATGTTCGAGCTGGCCGAGAGCGAGCAGGACGAGCCGACCAGGCAGGAGGCGGAGCGCGACCTGGCCGCCCTCAAGAAGGAGATCGACCAGCTGGA
This sequence comes from Nocardiopsaceae bacterium, assembly GCA_031254715.1. GTDB lineage: Bacteria > Actinomycetota > Actinomycetes > Streptosporangiales > Streptosporangiaceae > JAIRTY01. Next base: position 2,281 of record JAIRTY010000122.1, read on the forward strand.
GATCCGCACCCTGCTGTCCGGCGAGTACGACTCGCGGGAGGCGCTGATCTCCATCAACTCCCAGGCAGGCGGCGCCGACGCGGCCGACTTCGCGCAGAACCTGCAGCGCATGTACCTGCGCTGGGCCGAGCGGCACGGCTACCCGACCGAGATCTACTACACCTCCTACGCGGAGGAGGCCGGGCTCAAGTCCACCACGTTCGCGATCCACGCCCCCTACGCCTACGGGACGTTGCGCGGCGAGCACGGCACTCACCGGATGGTCCGTATCTCCAAGTACGACAACCAGGGCCGCCGCCAGACCTCGTTCGCCGGAGTGGACGTGATCCCGGTGGTGGACACCAGCGACGAGATCGACATCCCCGAGGACGAGATCCGGGTGGACGTCTACCGCTCCAGCGGTCCCGGCGGGCAGGGCGTCAACACCACCGACTCCGCGGTCCGGCTCACCCACCTGCCGACCGGGATCGTGGTCTCCTGCCAGAACGAGCGCAGCCAGATCCAGAACAAGGCCACCGCGATGGCCGTGCTCAAGGCCAAGCTGCTGGAGCGCAGGCGGGAGGAGCAGGAGGCCAAGCTGGCCAACCTGCGCGGGGAGTCCACCAGCAGCTGGGGCACGCAGATCCGCAACTACGTGCTGCACCCGTACCAGCAGATCAAGGATGTCAGGACGGGGCTGGAGACCGGGAACACCACGGCCGTGCTGGACGGGGAGATCGACGATTTCATCGCGGCTGAGATCCGCTGGCTGCGCAAGCAGCAGGCGAACGGCTCGACGGCCGGGTAGGACGGTACCCCGCGGCCCTCCCGTTCGGATAATCCGGAGATTTCCCCCGTTAATGGGCCAGTTGCAGCGCCAGCATGAGCGCCAGCAGCGCCAGCAGGGCGATGGCCACCAGCGGCAGGCTCAGGCCGGGGCCGTGATGGTGGACCTGCGCCCGGGCGGCGCGGCAGGCCGGGCAGCGGGCCTCGACGACCGGCCCTGCGCACTGGGCGCAGATCAGGTGTTCGCAGCTCATGTCGATCCCCTCCGGCCGGCGGCGTCACCGGTCAGTTCAGCAGTGTTGGACGCCTAGCCACAGTTTCCCCCCTAGACTGTCGCGTGGCCAAACCGGCCAGCAGTCCGGCCGGCTGCGCGGCAGCCGACGGCAACCGACTGACAGGCCGGGAAAGCCGTCAGGAGCGGTCGGCAGGTTCCCTGATCCCGAGCCTAGCCGGAACATCGACAAACGCTGTGATGGGCCTGTGATCCACTTCGATAACGTCACCAAGACGTACTCCAGTCAGAACCGGCCCGCTCTCGAGAGCGTCAGCTTGGACGTCGAGAAGAGCGAATTTGTCTTCCTGGTCGGGCCGTCCGGCTCCGGCAAGTCCACCTTCTTGCGGCTCATCCTGCGCGAGGAGCGCCCCTCCGAGGGCCGGGTCTACGTGGCAGGGAAGGACCTCGCCCGGATCAGCAACTGGAAGGTCCCGTACCTGCGGCGGCGGATCGGCTGCGTGTTCCAGGACTTCCGGTTGCTGCCGAACAAGAGCGTCTACGCCAACGTGGCTTTCGCGCTGCAGGTGATCGGCAAGCCCCGGCGGTTCATCCGCAAGGTGGTGCCCGAGGTCATCGACCTGGTGGGGCTGGAGGGCAAGCACGACCGGATGCCGCACGAACTGTCCGGCGGGGAGCAGCAGCGGGTCGCTGTCGCCCGGGCATTCGTGAACCGTCCGATGATCCTGCTGGCGGACGAGCCCACCGGGAACATCGATCCCGCCACCTCGATCGGGATCATGAAGGTGCTGGACCGCATCAACCGGACGGGGACGACGGTAGTCATGGCCACGCATGACGCCGCGATCGTGGACTCGATGCGCAAGCGGGTCATCGAGCTCGAATACGGCAAGGTCGTCCGCGACCAGTCACGCGGGGTCTACGGCCAGGCGTACTGACCAGGCCGGTGGCCGTCACGGCCGCTGGCGGGGGCCGGGCCGGTACCGGTGAGGAATTACCAAGGGATCAGCGACCATGCGTGCACAATTTGTTTTCTCCGAGGTCTGGACCGGCCTGCGGCGCAATCTCACGATGACGGTCGCGCTCATCGTGGTGGTGGCCATCAGCCTCTCGCTGCTCGGCACCGGCCTGCTGTTCGTCAAGCAGGTCAACAACACGCGGACGTACTGGCAGGGGAAGGTGGAGCTGTCCATCTACCTGTGCACGACGACCAGCGTGAGCCCGCAGTGCCGCCAGAACGGCCCGTCCACCCCGGCCGAGCGGTCGCAGCTCGGGTCGGACCTGCGGCGGCTGCCCCAGGTGCAGCACGTGTTCTACGAATCTCAGCAGCAGGCCTTCCAGCACTTCAAGCAGGACTTCTCGCGCGACCCCTCGTTCACGAACCTGGTCACGCAGAATGAGATCCCGGACTCGTTCCAGGTCAAGCTGGTCAATGCGCAGCGCGATTTCAACGTGGTGGCGGGCACCGTGGAGGGGCGGCCGGGGGTGGACCAGATCGTGAACGACGCGTCCATCCTGTCCAAGTTCTACAAGCTGCTGGACGGCGCGCGGAACGCGGTCGTCATCATCGCGATCATCCTGATCGTGGCGGCGATCCTGCTGGTGGCGAACACCATCCGGCTGTCGGCTTTCAACCGCCGCCGGGAGACCAGCATCATGCGGCTGGTCGGCGCGTCGAACTTCTACATCCAGCTGCCGTTCCTGGTCGAGGGGGTGATCGCGGGCATGTTCGGATGGCTGATCGCCGCCGGGCTGCTGATCGCGGTCAAGTCGCTCGGCCTGGATACGCTGCAGCAGTACTTCCCCTACAACGTGCAGCTGGGCGTTACCGATCTGCTGGAGGTCATCGTGCTGGCCATGGTGCTCGGGGTGGTGCTGTGCGGCATGACCTCGTTCCTGACGCTCCGGCGCTACCTGCGCGCCTGACGGCCCGGATCCGCCTCCGGCCGTGGCAGCGCAACAGCAGCAGCAGCAGCGGAAGGTGATTGCCCGCAACCGGCGGGCGAGGCACGATTACCACATCGAGGACGTCGTCGAAGCCGGCATCGTCCTCACGGGTACCGAGGTGAAGTCGCTGCGTGCTGGCCGTGCCTCCCTCACCGACGGGTTTGGCCAGCTCGCAGGCGGGGAGCTGTGGCTGCACGGCGTCCACATCCCCGAGTACTCGCTGGGCACGTGGACCAACCACGAGCCGCGGCGGCCTCGTAAGCTGCTGCTACACCGGAAGGAGATCGACAGGCTCGCCAGCACGACCGCGGAGCGCGGGCTCACGCTCATCCCGCTGTCGCTTTACTTCTCGGACGGCAAGGTCAAGGTGGAACTGGCGGTCGCCCGGGGAAAGCGGGAATACGACAAGCGCCAGGATCTTGCTCGGCGGGACGCTGCCAGGGAGGTGGAACGTGCCCTCAGGCGGCGGAGGTAGGGCACTTCCCGGGGCGGGTGAAGCGCGCCCGGCCGCGGCCGGCGTGACCTGCTGGGGCAGGGGGGCAGGCGATGTCCTCCTACCGTAGGCGGGGCGCGCACGCGGCCCGGCAGAACGCCCTGCCCTTCGTCGCGGCACGGCGCGCGCCGCAGTCGGCCGCCGGCGGGCGCGCGCGGCTGGACGGCGGCGACGGGGGGAAACGGGTGAGCAGCCTGCAGGGGTTGCGGGGGTCGCAGGGCCGCCAGCGCCTGCGGCAGCTGCCGGGCCTGCGGGGCGCCCGGGGCCGGACATCGCTGCTGCGGGTGATCGCGGCGGTGGTGGCGATCGGTTTGGGCGCGGTCGGGTTCGCCGGCGGGCTGTGGTCGTCCTCGTCGGCCGAGCCGACCGTGCAGGCGTTCCTGCTCGCCTGGGATCAGCATCAGTACCGGGCCGCGGCCGCGATGACCACCGGTAACCAGGACGTGGTGGCCCAGGCGCTGCGGACCGCGTACCGGCGGCTCGACGCGGCCGCCTTCTACCTCAGCATGGGTCCTATCTCGCAGCACTCCGGGCAGGCGGAAGCGCAGTTCCAGGCCTCGATCGACCTGGGGCAGGACGGCGCGCCCTGGAACTACCAAGGGCATTTCACGCTGGTACGGGCCGGCTCGGAATGGAAGATCAAGTGGAGCCCGTCGGTCATCAACCCGGGCCTGCGCCCGGGGCTGCGGCTGGCGGCGGTGACCAGGGTGCCGCCACGGGCGCAGCTGCTCGACTCCACCGGCCGCCCGCTGCAGCGGCTCTCCCCGGCGTACGTGATAGGCGTGCAGCCGGCCCGGCTCGCCAGCGTCCGGGCCACCGCCACCGCGCTCGGGCAGGCGACCGGCCTTGACCCGGGGCAGCTGGAAGGGCAGATCCTGGCCGCGTCGCAGCGCCCGTTCCTGCGGCTGCTCACGCTGTCCCCGCATGTCTACGGACGGTTGCGGGCCGGGCTGCAACGGGTTCCCGGCCTGGTCGTCCGCACCCAGCCGCAGCGGCTGTTCGCCAGCATCGCCGGTGACGTGGTCGGCTCTGTCGGCACCGAGGCTTCCCCGGTGCTGCGCAACGAGGGGGTGGCATACCACCCCGGGACCACGATCGGCTTGTCCGGGCTGCAGCAGGTCTATCAGCGCCAGCTGGCCGGCACGCCGACCACCGAGGTGGTGGCCGAGACCGACAGCGGCCGCCAGGTGTCGGTGCTCGCCCGGTGGCCGAAGCGGCCGGCCACGCCCGCCCCGGTGCGCACCACCATCGACGCCGGGGTGCAGCAGGCGGCCGACAGCGCCGTGGCCTCCGCCCCCGGCTCGGCAGCCGTCGTCGCTGTGCAGGGATCCACCGGCCGGGTACTCGGCGTCGCCGATCACCGTGCCCCCGGGCTGCCCCGGGCGCAGCCGCTGACCGGCAGCTACCCGCCGGGGGAGGCGTTCACGATCGTGTCCACCGCCGCGTTGCTGGCCGACGGCCTCAAGATGACCACCCCGATCAGGTGCACCAGCCGGAGCGCCGTGGGCGGGCGCACGTTCACCAACGTGCCCCCCATGGCCGGGCTCGGCGGGCAGCCCGCGTTCGCCAAGGACTTCGCCCACTCCTGCGGGACGGCGCTGGCCGGGCTGTCGCGGGTGCTCACCGAGCGGCAGCTGGCCGAGGCCGCCACCGGATTCGGGGTCGGGGCGGGCTGGCGGCTGCCGCTGGCCTCGTTCGACGGCACCCCGCCCGCGTCGGGGACGGTCGCCGGGCTCGCGGCCAACACCATCGGGGAGGGGAACGTCCGGGTGAGCCCGCTCGGCCTGGCGCTGACGGCGGCCCGGGTGGAGTCAGGCTCCTGGCACTCGCCGTCGCTGGTCCCCGACCCGCCGGGGAAGAAGGTGGCCGCCTCGGGGGTCAGGTTCGCCCCCGCCGCGATCAGCGCGCTGCGGTCGCTGATGCGGGGAGCGGTCAAGTCCGGCGCGGCCGCCCGGGCGAACCTGGCCGGGCCCCCCGTGTACGGCCAGGTCGGCGTGGCGCCGGCGGGCGGCAAGATCTGGGCGAGCTGGTTCGTGGGCTACCGGGGTGACGTGGCCTTCGCCGTGCTTGAGCTGAGCAAGTCGCCGTCCACTTCGGCGGTGCCAGCGGGCGCTCAGTTCCTGTCCGGCATCCCCGGCCACTGACCAGCGCGATCGTCCGGTCCGCGCGATCGTCCGGTCCGCGCCGGGCACCGCCCACCAGGCACCGGCACCGTGCACCGGCCAGCGGCGCGCCAGCACCGGCCGGCCATGTGCGGACGCGGTCATTACCGATTCTTTTATAACTTAGAGCAACCATACTGCTACTGAGTGACGTCTTACCTAGTGACTGGGTGCCGCTTGGGGGGTTGCGGCCCAGTCGTCGTGATGAGAACCGGGCCTCATCTCGGGGGAGGCCCGGGCATAAGACCGGCCCCGACCCTGCCGGTCGGCCCCCGTGGGTGCGTATCGGCCACCGCCAGCGCCCACGGGGGCATTCTCAATGCCCAAAGTCAAGTGCGGGCGGCCATCGCGATCAGTTGCGGTCAGGGTTGCTGGGGCAGCAGGTTCGCGAGCTTGGTGACGGAGCGGCTGAGTATGGCCAGGCCGCGGGGGCTGATCTGGCCCTTGTGGGCGAGGTCGCCGAGGTGGTGTAGCAGGTCGCCGACCTTGTGGCCGGCGTCTTGCAGGTTGCCTTGGTCGATGGACTTGGAGAGGTCGCTGAGCTGGTGTTGCAGGTCGGTGGCGCCCTGGGGCTGTAGCGCGCCGCTGTGTTGTGCCTTGCGGATCGCGGCCTGGACGGCGGTCACCGCCTCGGCTGGGGTCACTGGAACGTGATGACTGGCGCTTGGATGCGGGGCGGGGCTGGTCGTGGCGGGTGCTGGCGGAACGGATGCGGGTGGTCCGGCCTGGGTACCGCCGCCGGTGTGAGTTAATGCCAGGATGGCCAGGGCCACGGCCAGGGCGGTCACGGCGCCGCCCGCGACGGCCAGCGGCCAGCGGCGCGCCCGGACGGGCCGGTCAGGTGGCCTTGGCGGTTGCGGGGTGGCGGCCGGGAGCGCGAAAGTGGCGCCCTGGCTGGCAGGGGGCGCGGCCGGGAGCAGCTGGGCCAGCCATCGCTGGACGTCAACGGCGCCGGGTGGCCGGTCTTGGGGGTCTTTGGCCAGCAACGCTGCCAGGAGCTGGCCGGTCCCGGCCGGGACGTCGGGCCGGCGCTCACCGACGGCGGGGGGCGGTGCGGTCAGATGCTGCTGCACGGTCGCGGCCGGGTGCTCGCCGGTGAACGGCGGCTGACCTGTGAGCAGGGCGTACAGCACGCACCCGAGCGCATACAGGTCGCTGCGCGGCCCGGCAGGTTGCCCGGCGGCCTGCTCCGGAGACAGGTAGGCCGGGGTGCCCAGCGTCAGCCCGGACGCGGTCAGTGCCTGGGCGGCCTCGGCCAGCCGGGCGATGCCGAAATCCACGATCTTCAGCGGGCAGTCGCCGTCGAGGACCAGGTTGGCCGGCTTGATGTCGCGGTGGACCACCCCGGCGGCGTGCGCGGCGGCCAGCCCGGCAGCCGCCTGCCCGGCGTATTCGAGCGCGAGCCCGGCCGGCAGCGGGCCCCGCTCGGCCAGCAGGCCCTCCAGGGTCGGCCCGGAGAGCAATTCCATCACCACATACGGCGCGCCGTTATCGATGCCGGCGTCGAACACG
>JAIRTY010000152.1 GCA_031254715.1 Nocardiopsaceae bacterium
CCAGGGCGGCGCCGAGCCCGGCCAGGTCCACGGCCGCGCCCAGGAACCCGTACCCGGGGCGCCCGGCCGCCGCCGCCAGGCCGAAGGAGATCACGATCAGCAGCGGGACCGCGATCACGCCGAGCGCGATGTCCTGGCCGGAGAAGTACGCGCGCAGCTCGCGGCGGCCGGTCAGCGCCAGGGCCTCGGTCACGAACGGCGGCCCGGTCATCCCGACCGAGTTGGCGTGGAAGAACCCGACGAACCCGGCCCCGAAGATCGAGCTCGCGAGCAGCACCCCGGGCGCCGCGGCGGAGCCGCCGAGAATGGACCGGACCGACACCGCGACCATGATGACCGCGGTCATTGCCCAGAAGACCAGCGACGCGGGCTCGCGCCGCTGATAGATCCAGAACCGGGCGGCCAGCGCGCCGCGCAGGCCGTAGCGGGCCAGGGGCAGCGACGCGCTGCGCACCCGCGATGACTGGGTGGTCGTGTCGGCGGTGACCAGGGCGCGGGTGAGCGAGCGTATCCACAGCCAGCCGAGCACGACGATGATGACGGCCAGCAGCGCCAGCCGCGCCAGGGCGGCGCCGGGACGGCCGCCGGAAGCATCGCTGATCGCATGCGTGGCCAGCCCGGGCGGCAGCCAGCGCAGCCACGCGTCGACGCCGCTGAAGCTGGCGGCGGTGATCTTTCCCTCGGCCGCCACCTTGGGGATCACCTGGGTGAAGAACTCGTAGAGGGCGAAGATCGGGATGACGAGGAAGGCGGCGAGATCTTTGCCGCGGCGCGAGCGCAGCAGGCTCGCCATGCTGGTCGTCACGAGCCGGGCCAGGGTGATGCAGAACAGCACCTGCGCCGCCACCGCGACCACGGCGACGAGCAGCCCGAACGGGCCGGCGGCCAGCCCCACCGTGACCCCGAGCAGGCCGGCCAGGTTAGCCAGCGGCCAGGCGCCGGTGGCCGATGCGGCCAGCAGCCCCACCGTGAGCGGGCGGGTGCGCAGCGGGTAGAGCGCCAGCGTGGCCGGGTCCAGCGTGCTGTCCAGGCCGAAGGCGAAGATCGGCAAGATCAGCCACCCGAGCGCGAGCAGGGTGAAGATGACGGTGGTCAGGCCCAGCGACGCGCCGGTGCTGCGCAGCAGGGCCAGCAGCACGAAGGTCCCGATCGCCATCAGGCCGGCCAGGACCGTGCTGACCAGGAAAGACACCTTGGCCGCCGGGGAGGAGTGCAGAGCGTTGCGCAGCAGGCGCAGCTTCAGCTGGACGAGGAGCCAAGCCATGTCAGTCCCTCCTCGTCGCCAGCCCGCGGGCCCACCAGGTCGATGAATGCCTGCTGCAGGGTCTTGCCGCCCCGCACCTGCCCGGTGCTGCCGGTGGCCGCGATCCTCCCCTTGTCGATGACGCAGACGTGGTCGCAGATCTGCTCGACCAGCTCGATGACGTGGCTCGAGAACAGGACCGTCGACCCGGACCCGGTATAGCGCGTCAGCAGGCGGCGGATCACATCGCCGGAGATGGGGTCGACGCCCTCCAGCGGCTCGTCCAGGAACAGCACCGACGGGTTGTGAATCAGGGCGCAGCCGAGCGCCGCCTTCTTGCGCATGCCGGTGGAGTAGTCGGCGACCAGCCGCTTCGCGTCCGCGGCCAGGTCGAGCAGGCCCAGCAGCTGGGCGGCCCGCGAGCGCGCCTCCCCGGCTGGCAGGCCGCGCAGCCGTCCCGCGTATTCCAGCATCTCGGCCCCGCTCAGCCGCTCGAACAGGCTGGCCTGGTCCGGCACCACGCCGATGACCGCCTTGGCGGCCCGCGGATCGGCCCACACGTCGAGCCCGTTGATCAGTATCTGCCCGGCGTCCGGCCGCAGCAGCCCGGTCATCATCGACAGCGAGGTGGTCTTCCCGGCCCCGTTCGGCCCGACCAGCCCGGCCAGCGAACCCGCCGCGATCTCCAGGTCGATCCCGGCCACGGCCTCCTTCGCGCCGAAGCTCTTGCGCAGCCCGCGCACCGCGATGGCCGGCTCACTCATGGTCTTCCTCCGAGCTTGCAGGCGATGATCAGTGGCTGCCGGCCGGCCGGAACCCCGCACGCCCGCCGGCTGGCCGCCCCGCACCGCTTACCGAAGCACCTCATCTGGCTCAACTCCAACCTCGCGGACGGCCGTCTGCCCGTCTGCCCGCGCGCCGGCTGTTGCCCGGCTAAAGTGATATCACTATGCTAAGTAAGTAATATCAGTCGCGTCAACCGGAGGTGGTGGCGATGAGCGTGCGGGTTCCCGCCGGGACGGGCCGGCAGCCTGCGGCCGGGCAGGTCACCGAGCGCCAGGGATGGTCAGCGCCCGGCGTCAGGGTGCTGCTGCTGGGCATCGGGCTGCTCCTGGCCGGGATCGCGCTGGCGGCGAGCGGCGCCGCGGTCGGCGCCGGCGCGGGCAGGATAACGCTGATCGTGATCGGCATCCTGCTGCTGCTCGGCGGCGAGCTGGCGGCGGGTGGCCTGACCTCAGTCATCGCCGGGGAGGCCCGCGCCGTCCAGCTGTTCGGCCGCTACCGCGGCACCATTCGCGCCCCCGGGCTGCACTGGGTCAACCCGTTCGCCCGCAGGCGCCGGGTGTCGGTGCGGATCCGCAACCTTGAGACCGCGGTGGCCAAGGTCAACGACGCCGACGGCAACCCGATCGAGATCGCCGCCGTGGTTGTCTGGCAGGTGGCCGACACCGCGCAGGCGCTGTACTCGGTCGACGACTTCGTCAAGTTCGTCGCCATCCAGACCGAGACCGCGGTCCGGCACATCGCCTCCAGCTACCCCTACACCAGCCCGGAGGGCGGACAGCTCTCGCTGCGCGGCAACGCCGAGGAGATCACGCAGCGGCTGTCGGCGGAGATCGCGGACCGGGTGCGCCCGGCCGGGGTGACGATCATCGAATCGCGCGTGACCCGGCTGTCCTACGCGCCGGAGATCGCCCAGGCCATGCTGCGCCAACAGCAGGCGAGCGCCGTCGTCGGCGCGCGGCAGCGGATCGTGGAGGGAGCCGTGGGGATGGTCCGGCTGGCGCTGGCGCGGCTGGAGGAGGAGAGCGTCGTCGAGCTGGACGAGGAGCGCAAGGCCGCGATGGTCTCCAACCTGCTGGTGGTGCTGTGCAGCGAGCAGGCGACCCAGCAGGTCGTCAACACCGGCTCGCTGTACCAGTGACCTCACCGGACGGCGGTGCGGTAAGCCGGTGACCGAGCGCAAGAGCGTGCTGCTGCGGCTCGACCCGGCCATCCATGACGCCCTGTCCCGGTGGGCCGCCGACGAGCTGCGCAGCACCAACGCCCAGATCGAGTTCCTGCTGCGCCGCGCGCTGGCCGCCGCCGGGAGGCTGCCCGGGCAGGCGGGGCCGATGCGGCCCCGCGGGCGGCCCCGGGCGCCGGGCTGAGCCAGGGGGCCTGCCTCCCGGCGCGGCTCCGGCCGGAAGTCAGCCCAGGCCGGCGTAGGAGTGCAGGCCCTTGATGAGCAGGCTGACCACGACCGTGTTGAAGATCAGGCACCCGAACCCGATCAGCTGGATATAGGCGGCCCGGCGGCCACGCCAGCCTGCGGTGGCGCGCGCGTGCAGGTAGCCCGCGTACACCACCCAGGTGATGAAGGCCCACGTTTCGGTCGGGTCCCAGCCCCAGTACCGGCCCCAGGCTTCATCGGCCCAGATCGCTCCGGCGATGACGCCGAAGGTCCA
>JAIRTY010000157.1 GCA_031254715.1 Nocardiopsaceae bacterium
GGACCAGGGGACGCAGGCCCGCGGCCCGCCGACGCAAGCCCGGGACCAGCTGACGCTGCTGCGGGATCAGCACCTCGCTCGACGGGATGGCGCTCAGTGGATGACGAAGATACGGCCGACCTGCCCGTGATCGTCGAGCCGGAGGCCGGCGAGCAGCCAGCCTGGGGTGAGCTCTCCCCGGTCACCCGGCTGCCCGTGCCCCACCAGCCGACGATCATCGGCCCGGTCCCGGTGACCGGTAAGCCCGGCAGGGCGGGCGCGCCCGGCGGTCCGCTGGCCCAGCCGCTCGGCCCCAGCCTGGTCGCGCACATCCGCGCCCACCCCAGGGAGACGGCGGCGATCGCGCTGCTCGGCGTCGGGGGGCTGCTGTTGCCGGTCCCGTTCTGGTTCATCGGGGCGCTCGCCTCCCTGCTGTCCCGGCTCTGGGACGGCCGGGACAAGACCGTCGCGTTCCTCGGCCCGGTCCTGGTCTGCCTGGCCGTCACGATCCCGCTGGCGGCCGTGGTCGGCGGTCACGGCAACCCGGTGGTGGTGTACCTGCACCTGCTGCGGGTGGACGCCAAGTACCTGATCCGGCTGGGCTGCCTGGCCAGCGCGGGCTACCTCGCCTGGCGGGTGCGGCGCGGCCCGCGGCTGCGGATCCCGCCGTGGCAGAAGCACCGTTCGTGACCCGTCTGAGGTGCCGGCTGCGCGGCGGGTACCGATAACCTGAGAGGGCGCACGCTTGCGCGCCCCGCCCGTTTCTAGCTCGCGTGAGGTTGGTCCGTGCCCACTGGCAAGGTCAAATGGTATGACGCCGACAAGGGGTTCGGCTTCCTGACCCGCGATGATGGCGGTGAGGTGTTCGTCCACCTGTCGGCGCTGCCAGCGGGCACCGTGCTGCGATCCGGCCAGCGGGTGGAGTTCGGCATCGCCGAGGGCCGGCGCGGGGCGCAGGCATTGCAGGTGCGCCTGCTCGACCCGCCCGCCACGGTGGCGAAGGGCACCCGCAAGAGCCCCGACGAGATGGTCGTGATCGTGGAGGACCTCATCAAGCTGCTGGACGGGCTGTCGGCCTCCTACCGGCGCGGCAGGCATCCGGACAACCGGGACGCCGGGAAGATCGCGCAGGTGCTGCGGGCGGTCGCCGACGACCTCGAGGCCTGACCGGCGCGCCGGACCAGGCCGTGCCCGCTTGACCCGCCCTACGGGGCTACCGGGTGCCGCTGCTGTGCCTGCTGGCTGGTCACCACCCGGTGCCGTCGCTGGGCCAGCAGCACCACCAGCGCGGCGAAGAGCCCGGCCGCCGCCACCGACAGGCCCGCCACCCCGCTCTTGGTGAGCGACAAGGCCAGCCCGGCCAGGCCGCCCGCCACCCAGGAGAGCTGGTGCACGGTCTCGGACGCGGCGAAGGCGGACGACCGGATCTCCTCGCCGATTTCGTCCTGCACGGTGGAGTCGAGCGCCAGCTTGCCGAGCACCTGGCCGAACGCGGCCATCAGCGCCACCACCAGCGCGGCCCACAGCCCGAAGAACACCGCGCACACGATCGTGACCGCCATCGCCAGCGCGAGCATCCCGAACAGCATCAGGTAGTGCCGGCGGGCGCGCAGGCCCGCCCCGAGCAGGCTGCCGAGGAAACCGCCGGCCCCGGCCGCGATGATCATCCCGGCCAGCGCGGCCTTGTCGCTGGTGCCGGGGAAATGCACGGTGCGCAGCAGGAACGCCAGGAAGAACACCATGAAGCCGGAGAAGGCCCGCAGCGCCGCGTTCGCCCGCATCGCCTCGCCGACCACCGGCCCGACCAGCCGCAGGGTCCGCCACCGGCCCCGGTTCGCGCCCCGGCTGCCGCCGGCCTGCCCCGGCGCGGCCAGCGGCACGGTCGGGGCCTGGGCACCCGGGTGCGGGCGGCCGGGCCCCGGCGGGCCGGGCTGCCGGGGCAACGGGACGTCCACTCGCTCGGGCACCGTGAAGCTGAGCGCCATGGCCGCCAGGTAGACCACGGTGCCGACCCGGAGTACCCAGGCGGCGCCGCCGGTGCCCCCGCCCGCGATCACGTCCACGCCGCCGGCCAGCGCCACGCCCAGGGTGGAGGCCACCAGCGCGGCCAGGCCGGCCCGGGCGTTCGCGGCCACCAGGGTGATCTGCCTGGGCAGCAGCCGGGGCGCGATGGAGCTCCGGGTCACCCCGAACGCCTTCTGCAGCACGAGCACGCCGAACGCGGCCGGCAGCAGGGTGACCTCGTCGTGGTGCAGCACCGCCCCGGCCATCCCCCAGCAGAGCAGTCCCCGGGCGAGCAGGGTGCCGGCCAGGATGTACCGGCGGCCCTGCTGGACCCGGTCCAGCAGCGGCCCGATCAGCGGGGCCAGCACGGCGAACGGCGCCATCGTCACCACCAGCGCCAGCGCGACCTGGCTGCGGGCCTGGTTGACCGAGGCGTTGAAGAACAGCGTGCCGGCCAGTGCCACGGCGACGAACGCGTCCCCGGCGCTGCTGGCGGCGGTCAGCTCGATGAGATTGGACAGCCCGGTGCGCCCGGCACCGGAAGCGCCGGTGATCCGGTGGACCAGGCGGCTCGTGCCGCGCGCGGCGGATGCCCCGGCCCTGGCCCCCGACTGAGTGGCCGAGGCGACCGTCCGTGCCGTCCGCTGCGCCCGGAGCCGGGCACCGGAGACTCCCATAGTCTTAGTATTCTGCCGTTGTCGGGCTACTACGACCCGGCAGGCCGGGCCCGGCGCAGATTCCCGGGTCAGCTGGCGCGAGCAGGCGCCTGGATGGGGGACAATTACTCAACGTGAGCCCGCTTCGCACACGTCCCAGAGAGCCGGATCAGGCCTGCGCCGAGGCCGAGGATCTGGCTCGCGACGCCGCCGCCAAGATCGCCGGCCCCGGCCGGGTCGGGGACCACCTGGCCGCCGAACCGGAAGCCGACCGCGTGGTCACGCACATGTTCAGCTGCCTCGACCCGGCTTACCGGGACTGGCGGTGGGCGGTCACGGTGGCCCGGGCGTCCAGGTCCAAGACGGTAACGGTCAGCGAGAGCGTGCTGCTGCCCGGCCCGGATGCGGTGCTGGCGCCGCCGTGGGTCCCGTGGCGGGAACGGCTGCGCCCGGGCGACCTGGGTGTCGGCGACATCCTGCCGGCTCCGGCGGACGACGAGCGGCTGGCGCCGGTGGCCGTCCTGGAAGGCGAGGATGGCCTGCCCGACTGGCAGGAAGCCAGCTGGACGGCCGCGGACGTGACCGCGCCAGGCCCGGTCCGCCCGGTCAACTTCGGCCAGGCGGGCGCGGCGGAGGCGGCCGGGGCAGGGCCGGGCACGGAAGCGCCGGCCCGCGAGGAGCCTGTCGTCGGCCAGGAGCCCGCTGCAGGGCAGGCATCCGCCGCCGGCCAGGAGCCTGTCGTCGGCCAGGAGCCCGCTGCCGGACCGGAGTCGCCAGCCGAGCCCGCGCCCCCGGCCGGCGCCGGGAAGCCCGGTGCCGCTCTGAGCGGCCCCGGCAGGCAGGGCCGCCGCCGGGCAGGCGGCGCACCGGAGACGGTGCCCCGGCGGTCCAGGGTGCTGTCGGCGATCGGCCGGGACGAAGCCGCCTTCCGTTGGTACGCCAGCGAGCACGGGCCCGACAGCCCGCTGGCCCGGGCCGCCCCGGGGCCCTGCAGCAGCTGCGGGTTCTTCATCCGGCTGGCGGGACCGCTGGGCCGGGTGTTCGGGGCGTGCGGGAACGAGTTCGCGCCGGACGACGGCCGCGTGGTGTCGGCCGACCACGGCTGCGGCGCTCATTCCGAGGCCCTGCTCCCGCCCGGGATCGAGCCGCCGGTCTCGCCGGTCATCGACGAGCTCGGGTACGACCTGGTTGACGTCCCTGGCGTGTCGGTGGAGGAGACCGTGTTCGAGCCGATCGAGCACGGCTGACGCGAGGACGCCCGGCCGCGGGACACGGCCTATTCCTTGCCCGCCGCCTGGCGGCGGGCGGCCCGCTGCCTGGCCCGCTTCATCCGAGGTACGTACCAGAGCCCGAACAGGCCCATGACCACCCCGGCCACGCAGGTCCAGACCCACCACCGGTCGGCCTGCGGGAGCTGGTCGCGCAGCACCAGCACCACCACCAGAGCCGCCGCCCAGCCGACGGTGATGAGGCCGGTGACGAGCTCGTCGTTGGCCTCCAGCGGGGGCGGGGCCGGCCGCCGGTCAGCGGGCATGACAGCCACGCTACCCGGTCCGCGATCCCGCCATTCCCGGCCAGTTTGACGGAACATCACCGGAGGGCTTACTGTTAGCAAAAGTAATGAGCGAAGCTAACGGTTATGACAATTACCCCACCCAGTCCCGCGTCGATAAACAGGTCCGACGCGGGCCTGGCCACGTCCCTGCGGATCTCGGTAAGCCGCCTCGCGCGGCGGCTGCGGCAGCAGCGGTCAGATCCAGGGCCAGGCGAGCCCGTGCTCTCGGATACCCAGTTCGCGGCGCTGGCCACGCTGGAACGGCACGGCCAGCTGACGCCCGGGGAACTGGCGGAGCACGAGAAGGTGCAGCCGCCCTCCATGACCAGGGTCATCGCCGCGCTGACCGAGTGGGGACTGGTGACGCGGGCGCCGCACGCCACCGACCGGCGGCAGGTGATGCTCGCCGTCACGCAGGAGGGGCGGGATCGGGTGAACCGCTCCCGGCGGCGGCGGGACGCGTGGCTGGCGAAGCGGCTGCGCGAGCTCACCCCGGCCGAGCGGGCGACCCTGCGCTCGGCAGCCCCGATCCTGGAGAAGCTGAGCCAGTCGTAACTGGCGGCAGTTCCTGGCTGACCGGGCTCCGCACGTTCCGTTCCCTGGGCACCCGCAACTACCGGCTGTACGCGGCCGGGCAGGTGGTGTCCAACACCGGCACCTGGATGCAGCGGGTGGCGCAGGACTGGCTGGTGCTGCAGCTCACCCACGGCAGCGGCACCGCCCTGGGCATCGCCACCGGCCTGCAGTTCGCGCCGCAGCTGCTGTTCAGCCTGTGGGGCGGGATAATCGCCGACCGCTACCCCAAGCGCAGCATCCTGCTGGCCACCCAGGCGCTGATGGGCATGCTGGCGCTGGTGCTCGGCGTGCTCGCGCTCACCGGGCTGGTCCGGGTCTGGCAGGTCTACCTGCTCGCGTTCGCCCTCGGGATGGTGTCGGTGGTGGACAACCCCACCCGGCAGACGTTCGCCGCCGAGATGGTGGGCCGGGACGGTGTGGCGAACGCCATCGCGCTCAACAGCGCCACCTTCAACCTGGCCCGGATCACCGGGCCAGCCGTGGCCGGCCTGGTGATCAGCGCGGTCGGCACGCCGGTCGCGTTCCTGCTGAACGCCGCCTCCTACGGCGCGGTGCTGGCCGGGCTCAAGCTGATGCGGCCGTCCGAGCTGCACCAGGTGGACCGGCCGCCGCGGGCGCGTGGTCAGCTCCGGGAGGCGCTGCGCTACGTCCGGGCCAGGCCCAGCCTGTGGGTGACGATGGGGCTGGTCTTCTTCGTCGCCACCTTCGGCATGAACTTCCAGGTCACCACCGCGCTGATGTCCCGAGAGGTGTTCCACACCGGGGCCGGCGCGTTCGGGCTGGCGTCCACCATGTACGCGGTCGGCGCCCTGGGCGGGGCACTGCTGGCGGCCCGCCGGTCCCGGCCCGGCATGCGCCTGCTGATCGGCTCCGGGCTCGCGTTCGGAGCGCTCGAGGTGGTGACCGGGCTGATGCCAGGCTTCTGGTCGTTCCTGCTGACGCTGGTGCCGACCGGGCTGGTGCTGCTGATGTTCACCACCACCGCCAACTCGGCCACCCAGCTCAGCAGCACGGCCTCGGTGCGCGG
>JAIRTY010000281.1 GCA_031254715.1 Nocardiopsaceae bacterium
CTGGCGGCGAACTCCATCCCGATCTCGGTGTCGTAGGCGTCGAACGGCCGGAACCCGGGCCGCCGGGTGCACACGAAGAAGCCCAGCGTGCTGCCCCGGGCATTGAGCGGCAGCAGCAGCATCGAGGCCCCGGTCAGCAGCTTGCTCACCGGCCGCCGCAGCCAGGACTCGGCGATCGCGTCCGCCTTGTTGTCGTCCACCCGGGTGATCAGTACCGGCATGCCGGTGGCCATGCATTCCGTGTACGGGGTGCCGGCCGGGTACCTGAGCACCTCGCCCGGCGGGAACGCCGCCTCCCAGCCGGGGTCGTCGTCGTCCACGGCGACCGCCATCCGCCGCAGCATCTGGGAGCCGTCCGGGGCCTGATCGGCGAACTCGTCGGCTGCCACCAGGCTCTCCAGGATCAGCAGCCCGGCCGCGTTGCAGAAGTGCGGCACCACGATGTTGATCAGCCCGCGGGCCATCTGATCGAGGTCGAGCGTGGCCCCGATCTGGCGGAACGTGTCATCGAGCAGGGCCCGCCGCATGAGCGCCGGGTCCAGGAACTGCTCGTCGGCCGGCGGCGGCAGGCGCATGATCACCAGCGCCGTCAGGCCGCCGTCCGCGCCCTGCATGGGCTGGACCGTCACCACGGCGTCCGCGGCGCAGACCCGGCGGGTCCTGACGGACAGCACCGCCGTGGCCTCCCGGCCCGCCCTGGCCGCCTCCAGCAGGCTCGACAGTGCCGACGCCGGCTGCTCGGCCGGGTTCACGAGGTCGGCGAGCCTGGACCCGATCAGCTCGTCGCCAGCGGGCTGGAGGATCCCCGCCGCCCCCCGGTCATGCTGAACTATCCGTCCGACCGCGTCTATCCCGAGAATCAACGTCCGCACGGAGGTGGTCACTGGCAAGGCGGCGATGCTGAAAACGATACCTGAATCACACCCTCTGTCCCTCGGGAGTGACCTTCTGCCAGCCCCCTTCTGTCCGATACGCTCCTTGTGTCCGTTACCCAGACTCGATAGCCGGAAGACTCCTTGGACAGGGATTCTCCTGATTGGCGTGATTCGCGGCCCCGCACGGCCAGCCGGGTTACCGTCGTGACCCCCGCGTAGGCAGGAGGGACGCGTGCCAGCCGGGCGGGTGATCATCATCGGAGCGGGCCCCACCGGCCTGGCGCTGGCCTGCGAGCTGGCGCTGGCCGGGACCGAATGCCTGGTCCTGGAGCGGCGGTCCGGCCTGCGTACCGACTCCCGGGCGGCCAACCTGCACGCCCGCAGCATGGAACTGCTCGACCTGCGCGGTCAGGCCAGCCGGTTCGCGGCCGCCGGGCTGCCGGTGCCGGCCTTCCCGCTCGGGCTGATCGGCGCGAGGATCCCGTTCGGCGTCCTGCACTCCGACTTCCCTTACCTGCTGGATATCCCCCAGAACACCATCGAGGAGCTACTGGCCGCCCGGGCGGCCGAGCTCGGGGTGACGGTCGGCTGGTCCCGGCCGGTCACGGGGATCGAGCAGGACGGCAGCGGGGTGCGGGTGACGGCCGACGGTGGCAGCGAAGCGGCGGACTACGTGGTCGGCTGCGACGGTATCCGCAGCTTCGCCCGGGAATCCCTTGGCATCCCCTTCCCCGGTGCGCCCAATCCCGGCTCCGTGATCCTCGCCGACCTGTACGTGGACGGCCTGCCGGCCGACCGTGCGCACGGCGAGCTGTCGCAGCGGGGGATGCTGCTGGTGTTCCCGTTCCGGGACGGCTCGGCCCGGGTGGTGCTCTACGACTACTCCCGGGCCGCCCTGCCGGTGACCGAGCCGGTCACGTTCGCGGAGGTCACGGCCAGCCTGGCGCACGTCGCCGGGCGGGATCTCGGTCCCCGCGACCTGCGGTGGTCGGGACGGTACCGGAGCGAGAGCCGCCAGGTGCCGTGCTACCGGTCCGGGCGGGTGTTCCTGGCCGGGGACGCCGCCCACACCCATTCGCCCGCCGGCGCCCAGGGCCTCAACCTGGGGCTGCAGGATGCGATGAACCTGGGCTGGAAACTCGGTGGCGCGGTGGCGGGCTGGGCGCCGCCGTGGCTGCTCGACTCCTACGACCGCGAACGGAGGCCCGTCGGGGCGGCTGTCCTTGCCCTCACCGGACGCCAGTTCTGGCTCAACACCGCGCGGACCCGCCGCCGCCGGGCGCTGCGGTGGACGGCGCACCGGCTGGCCGCGCCGCTGCCAGGGGTTCGCGGGTGGCTGGCCCGGGAGTACTCGGGGGTGGCCGTCCGCTACCCGGCGCCCCCGGGCTCGCACCCGCGGGCCGGGCGACGGCTCCCGCCCGGGACCTTGGTCGCCGCGGAGGTGGTGCCTGGGGAGGTTCCGGCTGCGGACAGCGGGCCGGCAGACGGCGGGCAGGCGGACGGCGGGCCGGCGTACGAGCCGGGCGGGACCGGGCTCAGGCTCGCTGACCTGTTCCGCGACGGGCGGTTCGTGCTGCTGGAACGGGCCTCCGGCAGCACCGTGGGGGACGGCCGCCAAGGCGGCCCCGTGGCGGCAGGCGGCCCCGCGGCGGCAGGCGGCCCTGTGGGGGCAG
>JAIRTY010000301.1 GCA_031254715.1 Nocardiopsaceae bacterium
CGGTCCGCCCGGCTTGCCGGGGAGACCCCCGGGGCACTCGGCGACGAGCCCGACCCAGCGGAGATGGCACAGTCGGCGCCGGTTGAGCGCCAGCGCCAGCAGGCGGCCGAACCGTCCGAGTCATCCGAGCCGCCGGGACCAGCGCAGCCGTCCGCGCCACAGCCGCACAGTTCCATGGAGGTCCTCGAATCGCAGCAGGGCCGCACGGCGGATGCCCCGCTCTGCCTCACCTGCGGGACCAAGATGCGGCCCGCCGGGAGCTGCTACGTCTGCGAAGGCTGCGGCGCCACCAGCGGCTGCAGCTAGTCGCGGGCCGCTAGAGCGAGATTCCCAGTTCGGGAGGGGCGCGGTCAGGCAGCCGCGCCGCTCCCGAATACAAGGCAGATCACCCATGATTCGGCGGCTCGGCTTCCTGAGCGTGGCTTTGCCCAGGTGTGGCGACCGCGCTTCACGTCGGGAAGCGCGGGCCGAAGACTTCAATTCCGCAGTGGGCAAGTCCGCTTCGGGTGATACGGACATCCGCGGTGACCAATGAGACCTGAAGGGCCTCGGCCAGGGCGACATACTGCGCATCGGAGGCGGACAGGTTGGCGTGAAGGCTCTTGATGCGCGGCCAGAGAGGAAGCACGTCTTGCCGATCGATGGGGAACACGCGGTAATTGGAGAGCGCTGCCTCCCCTTGCTGTTCGGTGATCTTCCCCCCTCGCATGAGCCCGAGCAGCGCCGAGATGACTTCCCCGTCGAGAAGGTACGGCAATTATTCGAACTTGTATTTGATAAATAATACTGGCCACGTAGTCTGGTGCCGACGAAACTTCTGGCCCGGAGGCGTGATCATGCAGCGTGCAACTCCACCCGACCCGGCTGGCCCGGAGCTGACCCCACGTCAGCGCAGCATTATGCGGGTCGTCGGGGACTCGATCCGGCACTACGGCTACGCGCCCACGTTGCGTGAGATCGGCGAAGCGGTCGGGCTGGCCAGCCCGTCGAGCGTCGCTCACCAGCTGTCGAGGCTGGAGAAGAAGGGATACCTGAGCCGCGGGGCGGGGCGGCCGCGGACGGCTGTTGTGGTGCCGCTCACCGATCCGGTCACCGAACGGGGAGCCGGGCATGCGGCTGGTGATACCGCAGAGCAGGCGATCGCCCGGGTGCCGCTGATCGGCCGTATCGCCGCCGGCCGCCCGATCCTCGCAGGCGAGTCGATTGAGGACGTTATCCCGCTGCCCAGGCAACTCGTCGGCGGGGGTGAGCTCATCATGCTGAATGTCGTGGGCGACTCGATGATCAACGCCGCGATTGCCGATGGCGACTGGGTCGTCGTCCGCCGGGAATCAGACGTCGAGAACGGCGACATCGTGGCCGCCATGATCGAGAGCGACACGTCGGCGGACGGCGAGGCGACCGTCAAGACCTACAAGCAGGAGGGCGGGCATGCCTGGCTGATCCCGCACAATCCCGCCTACGTCCCGATCCTGGGCGACGACGCCAAGATCCTCGGCAAGGTGGTCGCCGTGCTGCGCCGGGTGTGACCGCTGCGAACGCTGCCGAGCCGCTCACGCCCGGAGCCGCTCACGCCCGGAGTTGCTGGTCCGGGGCTGACCGCGCCTCTGTCCCCGGGGGAGAAGCGGCAGGAAGTACCTGGCGACCTCGCCAGCGAACTGTCCGGTTCCCTCCCGGCCGCAGGCCCGGCCCCAGCAGCAGGGTGACCGCGACCGAGGCGGCAGCCATGATCGTCATTGCGGCCGGGACCGAGGTGCGCACGGCCACCGCTCCCGCGAGCGCGGCGCCGACGCCCTGCATGGTGAGCATGCCGGACGAGGCCAGCCCCAAGGCGTGCCCGGCCAGGTCGTCCTGTGTCAGGTCCATCAGCCGCTGCTGCAGCAGCAGGGTGGCCGAGTACCCGATGGAGGCAGCGGTAATGGCGATCACCGCCAGCGGCAGCGGCGGGTGCAGTACGAAGATCAGGTATGGCGCTCCCAGCAGCAGCCGCAGCGGCGCTCCCAGCCGCTGCCGCCACCGGGACGGAACGAACCTGCCGGTCACCGTGTCCCCGGCCAGCATGCCGAGGGCGGCGAACGCGAACAGGAGCCCGGCATGGCGCGGCGCGTACGGCACGAACAGGGACTCGCAGCCGACGATCAGCCCGTTCGGCACCCAGAGCGCGAGGTACACGTAACGGCGTGATCTCGCGGACCACAGCAGCGCGTTGTTCCGCCAGGTCTCGCGGATCGAGGGCCGCCCCGGAGCGCGGGCCGGCCGGCGGCCGAGGCCGAGCCGGGCCACGGCGGCGGCGGCCAGATACAGGGCCGCTCCGGCAAGCAGGGTCCCGCGCGGCGAGAGCATGGTCACCAGGACGCCGCCGATCGCGAAGCCGGCGATCTGCATGAATCCGACTGACATGTTGAGCACGGACCGGCCGAGCAGGTAGTCCCCGGGCACGATCTCGGTCAGCAGCCCGTAGCGGACGCCGCCGCCCAGCGAGGCGACCATCCCGAGGCCCAGCACGAGCGCGAAGGCACCCCAGACCGGCAGGCCGGGGGCCGCCAGGGCGGCTGTCCCGGCACTGAACGCCAGGCAGATGCCGGTCATGGCGGCCCGGGCCGGCACCCGGTCCGCGGCCGACAGCAGCGTCGCCGCCCCGATCACCTGCATGAGCGACGGCCCGAACATGCTCAGCGCCGACAGCAGCGGCGAGCGGGTAGCCGCGTAGATGAGCGTCCCCAGCGCCAGCTCGCTCAGCGTCAGCGCTGCCATCTGCACGGATGACGCGAGGAACAGCGGCGTGAACTCCGGGGCACGGAACAGCTCGCGGTAGGTGCGCACGAGGGGAGTCTCGGGCCAGCCGCGGCAGGCAGGTTAATGTTTCGCGTGGAGGCGAAACAATGGGCTGGTGGCAGGTCAGCGCCGACACTCTGGCGGGAAGCAGGTTCGTCGTCTCCGCCTTGGCCGAGACCTGTGCCTGCCTGGTCGAGCTGGAACGGGGGACCGCCTCGCATCCGGGTGAGCTCGCGTGGCTCGGCCTGCACCGGCCCGCGTACCGGGCCCGGCTGGCCGCTGATCCGGTCACCGGACTGCTGGTGCGGACGGGCCTGGGCCCGCGCTGGGTCGCGGAGCTGCTGGGGCCGGCGCCGGCAGGGGAGAACGAGCCGGACCCCCGCCCCGGACTGGCCCGGCTGCGCCGGACGCCGCCCGAGGCGGCCGAGGCCGACCTGGCAACGGCGGCGGGCGGCCGGTTGCCGCCCGGGCTGCACCGGCCCGGTCTGCCGGAGCGCGCCGCTGACCTGCTGGAGTGGGTCTGGACGGAGACGGTTCTCCCGGACTGGCCGCGGCGCAGGCAGATCATGGAGGCCGACGTCGTGGCCCGGACGGCGGAGCTGAGCCGGGGCGGGTGGACCGCGGCCCTGGCCGGGCTGCGTCCCGGGGTGCGCTGGCTCGGGGGCGGCCGGCTACAGATCAACGCCTACGACTACCCGCCCAGAGAGATCTCGGGCGCGGAGCTCGTGTTCGTCCCGGTGACGTCCGGCCGGGGCTGGGCGGCCTGGGATGAGCCGCGCCGGTATGCCCTTATCTACCCGTGCTCCGGAGCGCTCGCCGAGGCGGGGCAGCGGCCCGCGGCAGCGCCGGAACCACTGGCCGCCCTGCTCGGCCCGGCCCGGGCCCGGGTGCTCGTCCTGGTCGCCACCCCCAAGAGCACCACCCAGCTCGTCGCGCTGACCGGGCAAGGGCTGGGCTCGGTGGGCCGCCACCTCAGGATCCTGCTCCGGGCCGGACTGGTGCGGCGGCGCCGGTCCGGGCGGGCCGTGCTCTATTACCAGACGAGAGCCGGCCGGATCCTCACCGGCGCGGCGCAACCGGGCAATTCATGATCGTGAGGAATCAGTCGGCCCGGAACCCCCCCGAATCCACGCGATCATGATGCACCCCGGGATCGCGCGGCCCGGAACCCTCCCGAATCCACGCGATCATGAAGGCACCCCGGGATCGCGCGGCCCGGAACCCTCCTGAATCCACGCGATCATGAAGGCACCCCGGGATCGCGCGGCCCGGAACCCTCCCGAATCCACGCGATCATGAACGCACCCCGGATCGGGCGGCCGGCCCCGGCCAGGAAGGCGGCCGTTCGGAAAGAAAGAAGGTCTGGGCGGCTACGGCGATGAGGCCGGAGAAGGCTCAGGCTGACGGGCGGACGATCTGGCCGGACGGGCGCATGACGTACCAGTAGCCGCCGTCGTCGTTGGCTCCCTGGCCGGCGGCCCGGCCGGGAGCGGCGTCGCCGAGGTAGGTGTACAGCGGCCAGCCGTGATAGGTGACAACCCGCTTGCCGTCGGGACCAGG
>JAIRTY010000304.1 GCA_031254715.1 Nocardiopsaceae bacterium
CTTGCCCGTGGAATCTTCCTGGCCGGAGCGGCGCGAGCGGATGTCACCGCCGTCGTCATCCTGGTCGCTGGTGTCCCGCTCGCGCATGTTCTCCGCGGCGCTCCCGGCCGCGGCTGCGCTGGACCCGGCCGCGGACGCCGCGGCGTGCCCGCCGGCGGGGCCCGTCAGCCCCGGAGGCGGCTCGCCAGCCGCTGCTGCGCCAGGCTCAGCCAGCTCAGTGCCCGCCGGAAACGAGGAGTCCGGCGGCCCTCCCTGGGCCGCCGGCGCGCCCGTCGTGAGGCCGGACCCATCAGCGGAGCCTCCCCAGGAGGCACTGCCGGTCCCGCTGGCACTGAAACCCGACGCCGCAGCGCCCGGCCGTGAGCTGGCCCGGCCCCGGCCCTCGTCGAACCCGGCCGCGATCACCGTGACCCGGACCTCGTCCCCGAGGGCGTCATCGATGACCGCGCCGAAGATGATGTTGGCTTCCGGCGCCGCCGAATTCGCTACCAGCTGGGCGGCCTCGTTGATCTCGAACAGCCCCAGATCCGAGCCGCCCTGGATTGACAGCAGCACGCCGTGCGCGCCGTCGATGCTGGCTTCGAGCAGCGGGCTGGAAATGGCCATCTCGGCGGCTGCGGCGCTGCGGTCGTCCCCGCGGGCCGAGCCGATTCCCATGAGCGCCGAGCCCGCGCCCGACATCACCGACTTCACATCGGCGAAGTCCAGGTTGATGAGGCCCGGCGTGGTGATCAGGTCGGTGATCCCCTGCACACCGGAGAGCAGGACCTGATCGGCCGCCTTGAACGCCTCCAGCACGCTGACCTGCCGGTCCGAGATCGACAGCAGCCGGTCGTTCGGGATCACGATCAGCGTGTCCACCTCGCTGCGCAGGCGCTCGATGCCCTGCTCGGCCTGCGAGGCCCGCCGCTTGCCCTCGAACCCGAACGGCCTGGTCACCACGCCGATCGTGAGCGCCCCCAGCGACCGTGCCACGTTCGCGACCACCGGCGCCCCGCCGGTACCGGTGCCGCCACCCTCGCCCGCGGTGACGAACACCATGTCGGCGCCCTTGAGGACCTCTTCGATCTCCTCCCGGTGGTCCTCGGCCGCCTTCGCCCCGACCTCAGGGTTCGCACCCGCCCCCAGGCCCCGCGTGAGCTCGCGGCCGACATCGAGCTTGACGTCGGCATCGCTCATCAGCAGCGCCTGCGCGTCGGTGTTGATCGCGATGAACTCGACGCCTTTGAGCCCCTCTTCGATCATCCGGTTCACGGCATTGACGCCGCCCCCGCCGATACCGACGACCTTGATGACCGCCAAATAGTTCTGCGGTGCTGCCACGAGGTGGGCCCTCTTTCCGCTCGTCCTTAGCTATCGTGTCCGGGCCGCCGTAGTAACGGCCGGGGAATTCCCTGGCTCAGGCGGGCCCATCAGTCAGCGGCTCCCTGGTAAAACCAGTCGTGCGGGCAATGACCCCGCATTGTGTCCCCGTAAATCTCGCCCCGGCTTTTCCGTGATTTTCAGCGGCCGAACCCTCACCCTCAAGTTGAGATTTAGAGTTATGCTATACTCGCGATTGATACGGACAGTAGGGTCGGCCGAGACCAGGGTCAACTAGCCACGCGCGAACCCGCCCGGCGTGTTGCGTGTATCCGGGCAGTGGGCGCCGTTTCCGGCTGCCCTGTTCCTGTCGTGCCGGACAAATCACCCGGTTACCCCTGGGTGCTGGCGACCCCGGCGCCGCTGACGTCGTACCGGCTGGCATGGGTGCGTACCAGCAGCGTCAGCTCCCGCGACTTCCTGACGGCGTGACCAGGGTCACCCCAGCTGATGACCACACCGCCGGTGAGCCGCAGCGAGACGTCGCCCGGCGCGGGCGCCGACACGGATGTGACCCGCCGCGCGACCCAGCGCGGGACCTCACGCAGCACCGCGGCGGCCGCCCGGACGGCGGGGCTGCCGCGCAGTGCGGCCGGGGCGGCCGCCGGGCTGCCCGCCTGCAGCAGCGGCTTCCCGGCCTGGCCCCTGGCCTGGGTCACCACCACCCCGAACGCGTCCACCAGGTCATAACGGCCGTCAGCGGGAACGGCGAACAGCGGCGTGCGCGGCACCACCCGGATCGTCACCGCGTCCGGCCACCCCCGGCTCACGTGCGCGATCTGCACCCGCCGGATCCGCTCGACCCGGCGGGCCACCACGCCCGTGTCCACTCGTATCAGCGGCAGCCCGCGCGGGATCGCCGCCGCGGCCAGCACCTCGGACCGCGGCACCAGCGCACTGGTGCCCGTCACCTGCACCGAGCGGACGACCAGGAACCGGGACCCGATCAGCGCCCACGCCACGCCAGCCACGATGCCGACCGTGGCCAGCAGGAAGAACAGCGGTTTCCACACCGAACGGGGATGGCCGGGCCCGCTGGTCCCGGCCGGGCGGCCCGGCTGGGCCGGTCCCCGCTGCCGCTGGCCTGCCGCCGGAGGACCGGTCACCCCGGCTCCTGCGCGGTGTTAGCCGGGGGGGACGACCCCCCAGGACCCCCCCGCCCGGGCACAG
>JAIRTY010000395.1 GCA_031254715.1 Nocardiopsaceae bacterium
CTGGCGGCCGAGTGGCGGGCCACCGAGGCGGCGGTCGCCGAGCTGGAGGAGGAGATCCCGTACCCGCTGAGCCGGGTCGTCACCGACATCGAGGAGGCGCTGCGCCGCAAGAGCTTCCATGACCGGATCGCGGCGAAGCTGGCGGAGGACCCGGCATGGCACGGGCCCTGATCGACCTGGCGCCGCTGCGGTCGTCACCGCAGTTCCGGCGGCTGTGGATCGGCCGGTCCTCCTCCGGGCTCGGCATGATGATGACCCTGGTCGCGGTGATGTACCAGGTCTGGCAGCAGACCGGGAGCACCGCCTGGACCGGCGGCGTGGGGCTGGCGGAGGCGCTGCCGGTGGTCGGGTTCGGGCTGTTCGCCGGGTCGCTGGCGGACCGGGGCGACCGGCGGCGGATCTACCTGATCGCCACCATCGGCCAGGCCGTCTGCTCGGCCGCGCTGGCGGTGCAGGGCTTCGCCGGGTGGCTGCCGCCGGCCGGGGTGCTGGCACTGGTCGCGGCGCAGTCAGCCGCCAGCGCGGCGGCCGGCCCGCCGTCGCGCGCCTTCCTCCGGCGGCTGCTGCCGACTGACCAGGTGGCGGCCGGGCTGGCGCTGAACACGATCGGTTTCCAGGCCGCCCTGCTGCTGGGCCCGGCGCTGGCCGGGCTGGTGCTGGGCTCGCTCGGGGTGGGGAGCTGCTACCTGGTCGACGCGATCACCTACCTGGCGGCCTTCAGCGGCGCCTTCGGCCTGCCGCCGATGCCGCCCGACGGCGAGCCAGCCAGCCCCGGCCTGGCCGGCGTGCGGGAGGGCCTCGGCTTCCTGCTGCGCAGCCCGCGGGTGCGCGGCGCGCTGCTGACCGACCTGGCCGCCACCGTGCTGTCGTTCCCGGTCAGCCTGTTCCCCCTGATCAACGCCGAGCGGTTCGGGGGCAACCCGCGTACCCTCGGGCTGTTCATGACCGCGATGGCGATCGGCGGGGTGACCGCGTCGGCCCTGTCAGGGACGTTCACCCGGCTGGCCAGGCCCGGCCTGGTGATGATCGTCAGCGCGGGGGCCTGGGGCGCCGCGCTGGCATTGTTCGGCATCGCGCCGGGCCCGTGGCTCGGGTTCGCCTGCCTGCTGGTG
This sequence comes from Nocardiopsaceae bacterium, assembly GCA_031254715.1. Taxonomy (GTDB): domain Bacteria; phylum Actinomycetota; class Actinomycetes; order Streptosporangiales; family Streptosporangiaceae; genus JAIRTY01. The sequence continues at coordinate 1,113 of JAIRTY010000395.1, forward strand.
GCCGGCGCCGCCGACAGCATCTCGGTGGTGTCGCGCGGCACCGTGATTCAGCTGCACACGCCGGACGCCCTGCTCGGCCGGGTGGTCGCCGCCGAGCAGATCGTCGGCCAGGCCGGCCCGAACCTCGGCAACCTGCGGGGCGGGCTGGTCGCGAGCGCCACCTCCGGCGTGACTGCCCTGGTGAGCGGCGGCCTGCTGTGCGTGGCGACGGTGGCGGCGGTGGCCGCGACCATCCCCGAGCTGCGCCTGCCCGGCCCGGCCGGGAGCAGGTCCCGGTCAGGCGTTCTCGCTGATGAAGGCCCGGACGGCGATCCACAGGCAAGCGACCGCCAGCCCGATGGCAGCCAGCACGCCCTCGAGCGTGACGGTGGTCCCGGGCCGGGCGCGGCTATCCCGTGACGGCCGGCTCCGCCCGGTCCCCAGCCGACTCCGCCCGGTCCCCGGCGGGCTCAGCTGCCGGGTCGGCCGGGAGCGGCGGCGGGGTGCCGCCGTGCGCGGGGCAGATCGGCTTGTGGGCGCACCAGTCGCAGATCCGGCCGGGCCGCGGCCGCCAGTCCCCGCTCGCCCGGGCCCGCTTGATCGCCTGCCACAGGGCCTCCACCTTGCGCTCGGTGGCCCGCAGGTCCGCCTCATCCGGCTGATACCGCATGATCTCGCCGCTGCCCAGGTACATGAGCTGCAGCAGCCGGGGCACCCGGCCCTGCGCCCGCCACAGCACCAGCGCGTAGAACCGCATCTGGAACAGTGCCCGCGCCTCGAACTCCGCCGGCGGGGCGGTCCCGGTCTTGTAGTCGACGATCCTGATGTCCCCGCCCGGGGCCACGTCCAGCCGGTCGATGTACCCGCGCAGCTGCAGCCCGGAGCTGAGCAGCGCCGCGACCGACATCTCCCGGTGCGCGGGCTCCAGGCGGCGGGGATCCTCCAGGGTGAAATAACGGTCGAGCATCTCGCCGGCCTGCTCCAGCCAGGCGGCCCGTTCCTGCTCGTCAGGGAACAGGCTGGCCAGCTCCGGCTCCGCCGCCTGCAGCCGCTCCCACTCCGGCAGCACCAGCTCCCGCGCGGCCTGCGGGGTCCGGTCGGGGGCCGCCCGGTCGAACAGCCGTTCCAGCACCGCGTGGACAAGGGTGCCGCGGGCCGCGACCGGGCTCGGCGGCTCGGGCAGCCGGTCGATCACCCGGAACCGGTACAGCAGCGGGCAGGTCAGGAAGTCGCCGGCGCGGGACGGCGACAGCGACGGGCCGTCGTGCTGCTGGCGCCCGGCCGGCTCTGGGGACTCGGCAGGTTCGGTGCCCATGGCAGGGAGCGTAGGGGACGGCTCCGACAGTTGGGGGTAGTTGCGGCGCGTGTCGCGCCGGCCCGCCGGGTACCGCGCAGGACGTAGCATCGGCGTGTGGCAGGCAACGCGCCGGGCGGACCGGCCCCGCCGGGACCGAGTCCCGGGGTGAGGATCGCGCGGCCGTTCGGGATCCCGGTGTATGTCTCGCCGTACTGGTTCGTGATCGCCGGCCTGTTCGTGGTCTTCTACGCCAACAGCCTGGCCGGCGCGCTGCCGGGGAACCTGCGATACCTGGTCGCCGCCGCGTTCGTGATCCTGCTGTACGCGTCGGTCCTGGTGCACGAGCTCAGCCACTCGGTCGTGGCCAGGGCGTTCCAGCTGCCGGTCCGCCGGATCCTGCTGTACCCGCTGGGCGGCTTCTCCGAGATCGAACGGGAGCCGCCCACGCCCGCCCGTGAGTTCCTGGTCTCCGCCGCCGGCCCGGTGATCTCGCTCGCGCTCGCCGCCGCCGGGTACGGGCTCGCCCGGGCGCTGCGGCTGCCGCATGCCAGCGTGGGGGACATTCTGCTGACCCAGTTCTGGCTGGCCAACCTGCTGGTGGGGATCTTCAACCTGCTGCCGGGGCTGCCGCTGGACGGCGGCCGGATGCTCCGGGCCGGGGTGTGGAAGGTGACCGGCAAGTCCGCGTCGGCGACGGTCGTGGCCGCCTGGGCCGGGCGGGCGCTCGCCGTCGCGGTGCTGCTGGTGCCGCTGGGCATCTACGCCGGGACCGGCGGCCAGTACGACATGTTCAACACGGTGTGGCTGGCGGTCATCGCCGCTTTCATGTGGGTGGGCGCCGGCCAGTCGCTGCGCGCCACCCGGCTCCGGGAGCGGCTGCCCGGGCTGCAGGCCAGGCGGCTGGCGCGACGGGCGATCCCGATCCCGGCCAGCCTGCCGCTGGCGGAGGCCATCCGGCGGGCCGACGAGGCGCACGCGCGGGCGCTGGTGGTGGTGGACCACGACGACCGCCCGATCGCGATCGTGAACGAGACCGCGGTCACGGCCACCCCGCCGCAGCGCCGCCCCTGGATCGACGCAGGCTCGCTGGCCCGCAGCATCGATCCGGGCATAGTGCTCCCGGCCGACCTGTCGGGGATGGCGCTGCTGGATGCGGTACGGCGGACGCCGGCCACCGAGTACCTGCTGGTCGAGCCGTCCGGCCAGGTCTACGGGGTGCTGGCGGCGGCGGATCTGGACCACGCCTTCGCCGGCGTCTAGGCGCCGCCTGCGGACCGTTACGCTGGCGGGCGTGATTGTCCGCCACGGCCCGTTCGCTAAGGGCGAGCAGGTGCAGCTCACCGATCCCAAGGGGCGCCAGCACCTGGTGCTGCTCGAGCCCGGCCGGTTGTTCCACACCCACCGCGGCTCGCTGGCCCACGACGACCTGATCGGGACCGCCGACGGCAGCGTCGTGACCTCGTCCGGCGGCACCCCGTACGTGGCGCTGCGCCCGCTGCTCGCCGACTTCACGCTGGCCATGACCCGGGGCGCCGCCGTCGTCTATCCCAAGGACGCGGCCCAGATCGTCGCCATGGCTGATGTCTTCCCCGGCGCCCGGGTGCTGGAGGCCGGCGCCGGTTCTGGAGCGCTCTCCTGCTGGCTGCTGCGGGCGGCCGGCGAGGCCGGGCGGGTCGTCTCCTACGAGCGCCGTCCCGACTTCGCGCAGATCGCGGAACAGAACGTGACCCGCTTCTTCGGCGGCCCGCACCCGGCCTGGGAGCTGCGGGTAGAGGAGTTGACGGACGGCACGGCGCCCGCCGGCCAGGAATTCGACCGGGCGGTGCTGGACATGCTGGCGCCATGGGAGTGCCTGCCAGCGGCGGCGGCCTCGCTCATTCCTGGCGGCCTGATCTGCTGCTACGTGGCGACGACCACCCAGCTGTCTGCGATCGTGGAGGCGATCAGGTCGCACGGCGCGTTCGCCGAGCCCGCCGCGTGGGAGTCGCTCGTCCGCGGCTGGCATGTGGCCGGGCTCGCGGTCAGGCCCGAGCACCACATGGTGGGACACACCGGTTTCCTGGTCACCGCCCGCCGGCTAGCCGAAGGCGTCACCGCTCCGCCCCGCCGCCGCAGGCCGGCCGGGAGCACCCGGCCCTAGCGCATGTCCCGCAGATCGCCGGCCATCTTGGGGCCCGGATCCGGAATAACAGACGCGCCAGCGGGGTCAGGTTACGACAGGCCCCGTGATAGGTAGGGTCTAAGTGAGATCTGCTCTCGGAGGGAGGTGGGGGCGTGGCCACTCGTGATGAGGGCTCGCGCGCTGAGCGGCACGACGACCAGGTCCGCGGTCTCAGCACGCAGATCTCCTTCCTGGAGGAGGAGGTTGCGGTCCTGCGGCGGAAGCTGGCGGACTCCCCGCGGCATACCCGGCTGCTTGAGGAACGGCTACGCGAGAGCGAAGCCTCCCTGGCCAGCATCACCGGCCAGAATGAGCGGCTCGCCGGCACGCTCCGCGAGGCGCGTGACCAGATCGTGGCGCTGAAGGAGGAAGTGGACCGGCTGGCCCAGCCGCCATCCGGGTTCGGCGTCTTCCTCGGCGCCTGCGAGGACGGCACCGCGGACGTGTTCACCGGCGGGCGCAAGATGCGGGTCAGCGTCAGCCCGGCGGTGGATCTCGACGGGCTCCGCCCCGGCCAGGAAGTGGTACTGAACGAGGCGCTCAACATCGTCATCGCCCAGGCCTATGAGACCGTCGGCGAGGTCGTCATGCTCAAGGAGCTGCTGGAAGGCGGCGACCGGGCGCTGGTGATCTCGCACGCGGACGAGGAGCGGGTGGTCCGGCTGGCCGAGCCGCTGCTGGGCCACACCCTGCGCGGCGGCGACTCGCTGCTGCTCGAGCCCCGGTCCGGGTACGTGTACGAGCGCATCCCCAAGGCCGAGGTCGAAGAGCTCATCCTGGAAGAGGTCCCCGACATCACCTATGCCGAGATCGGCGGCCTCTCCGGGCAGATCGAGCAGATCAGGGACGCGATCGAGCTTCCCTACCTGCACGCTGACCTGTTCAAGGAGCACCAGCTGCGGCCGCCGAAGGGCGTGCTGCTGTACGGCCCGCCCGGCTGCGGCAAGACCCTGATCGCCAAGGCGGTGGCCAACTCGCTGGCCAAGCAGGTCGCGGCCAGGACCGCCCAGCTCGGGCCCGAGATCCAGGGGAAGAGCTTCTTCCTCAACATCAAGGGCCCCGAGCTGCTCAACAAGTACGTCGGCGAGACCGAGCGGCACATCCGGCTGGTGTTCCAGCGCGCCCGCGAGAAGGCCAGCGAGGGCATGCCGGTCATCGTGTTCTTCGACGAGATGGACTCGATCTTCCGCACCCGCGGGTCCGGGGTGTCCAGCGACGTCGAGAACACGATCGTGCCGCAGCTGCTTAGCGAGATCGACGGCGTCGAGGGCCTGGAGAACGTGATCGTCATCGGCGCGTCCAACCGCGAGGACATGATCGACCCGGCGATCCTGCGGCCCGGGCGGCTCGACGTCAAGATCAAGATCGAGCGGCCTGACGCCGAGGCGGCGCGTGACATCTTCTCCAAGTACCTGCTGCCGGCCCTGCCGCTGCACCCCGACGACCTGGCCGAGAACGGCGGGTCGGAGGCGGCCACGGTGGACGCGATGATCCAGCGGGTGGTCGAGCGGATGTACACCGAGCGCGAGGAGAACCGGTTCCTGGAGGTCACCTACGCAAACGGGGACAAGGAGGTCCTGTACTTCAAGGACTTCAACTCCGGCGCCATGATCGAGAACATCGTCGACCGGGCGAAGAAGATGGCGATCAAGGAGTTCCTCGAGACCCAGCAGAAGGGGCTGCGGGTGTCCCACCTGCTGACCGCCTGCGTGGACGAATTCAGTGAGAACGAGGACCTGCCCAACACGACCAACCCGGACGACTGGGCGCGGATCTCCGGCAAGAAGGGCGAGCGGATCGTCTACATCCGGACCCTGGTGTCCGGCAAGCAGGGCACCGAGGCTGGCCGGTCCATCGACACGGTCGCCAACACTTGGCAGTACCTCTGAGCGGCGCTTCGGTCCGGGCCGGCGGTTAGGCTTTCAGCATGAGCGTGCGCCGGGTGATGGGAACGGAGACCGAATACGGCATTTCCGTGCCCGGCCAGCCGGGCGCGAATGCCATGGTGACCTCGTCGCAGGTGGTTAACGCCTACCAGGCGGCGACCTCGGCCCGGGCCCGGCGGGCGCGGTGGGACTTCGAGGAGGAGAACCCGCTGCGCGACGCCCGCGGGTTCGATCTCGCCCGGGAGGCGGCCGACGCGACCCAGCTCACCGACGAGGACCTGGGCCTGGCCAACGTCATCCTCACCAACGGGGCGCGGCTGTACGTGGACCACGCCCACCCCGAGTACTCGGCGCCCGAATGCACCAACCCGCTGGCGGCGGTGATCTGGGACAAGGCCGGCGAGCGGGTGATGGCGGAGGCGGCCACGCGGGCGGCCTCGGTCTCCGGCACCTCGGCCATCCAGCTCTACAAGAACAACACCGACAACAAGGGCGCGTCCTACGGCACCCACGAGAACTACCTGATGAACCGGGGTACGCCGTTCGCAGACATCGTCAGGCATCTGACGCCGTTCTTCGTGTCACGGCAGGTCGTGTGCGGGGCGGGACGGGTCGGCCGGGGGGCCGACGGGCGGACCGAGGGCTTCCAGATCAGCCAGCGCGCCGACTTCTTCGAGGTCGAGGTCGGGCTGGAGACCACGCTCAAGCGGCCCATCATCAACACCCGCGATGAGCCGCACGCCGATCCCGAGAAGTACCGCCGCCTGCATGTGATCATCGGCGACGCGAACATGAGCGAGATCAGCACGTTCCTCAAGCTGGGCACCACCGCCCTGGTGCTTGCCATGATCGAGGACCGGTTCCTGGACGGTGACCTGGCGCTGGAGGCGCCGGTCGCGGAGCTGCGCGCGGTGTCCCACGACCCGTCATGCCGCCACCTGGTCACGCTCAGGGACGGGCGCAAGATGACGGCGGTCCAGCTCCAGATCGAGTACCTGGAGCGGGCGCGCAAGTACACAGAGGACCGGTACGGCACCGACGTGGACGAGATGACCGCGGACGTGCTCGGCCGCTGGGAGTCGGTGCTGACCCGGCTGGCCGAGGACCCGATGCAGCTGGCCAGGGAGCTGGACTGGGTGGCGAAGCTGGAGCTGCTCGAGGGCTACCGGACCCGGGACGGCCTGAGCTGGGGCCATCCCCGGCTGCAGCTGGTGGACCTGCAGTACTCGGACGTCCGGCCGGACCGCGGGCTCTACAACCGGCTGGCCGCCAGGGGGCGGATGAACCGGCTGGTTCCTGAGGAGGAGGTGCTGCGCGCTGTCGACGACCCGCCCGAGGACACGCGCGCCTACTTCCGTGGCCGCTGCCTGCAGCAGTACCCCGACGCGGTGGCCGCGGCGTCGTGGGATTCGGTGATCTTCGACCTGCCCGGCCACGACTCGCTGCAGCGGGTTCCCACCCTGGAGCCGCTGCGCGGCACCCGGGCGCACGTGGGGGACCTGCTGGACCGTTCCCGCACGGCGGCGGACCTGGTGGCGGCTCTCACCGGGAAGCACTAGGCGGCAACCGCGCTCATGCTGCATCCGCTACTGGCCGGGCGGTGGAGCCCGGCCAGCTTCGATGCCTCCCACGACGTCACCACGGACGAGATCGAGGCGCTGCTGGAAGCGGCGCGATGGGCGCCGTCGGCTGGCAACTCGCAGCCCTGGGCTTTCATCGCCGGCCGCCGCGGGGAGGACACCTACCAGCGGCTGGCACGGCATCTCGCCGCCAGCTCAGCCCGCTGGGCGCCCACCGCCAGCCTGCTGGTGGCCAACCTGGCGCACCGGTACGTGGCGGGCACGGACTGGGAGTTTTCCGAGTTCTCGCTTTACGATCTCGGGCAGGCCGTCGCCCACATGACGATCCAGGCCCAGGCCCTCGGCCTGGCAGCCCGCCAGTTCCGGGCTTTCAGCCGCCCCGGCCTGACCGCCGAGTTCGATGTGCCCGGGCACTGGGAGATCACCAGCATGACGGCCATCGGCCGCCCGGCGGCGGTCCCGCCCGAGGAGGCGCCGCCCCCCTCGGATGCCCTGTCGCGGCAGCGCAGGGCCGTCGCGGACATCTTGTGGCCGGTCGCCTGACCGGGCCCAGGAAGCTGCGAGACACACCAGGCGTTGCATGATTGGGCGCGCGCTGGCGGGCGAAGATACGGTTAAAGCGTCGGGCAAGCCCCGGACCACGGAGGTTAGAGATGGCCACGAAGGACACCGGCGGGCAGCGGCAGACCCCTAAGCGCAGCGAGGAAGTCGAGGAGACAGAGCCGGAGAGCAGCGCCGAGGTCAAGGAGCGGCAGGAGAAGCTGTCCGACGACGTCGATGCCATCCTCGACGAGATCGACGAGGTGCTGGAGGAGAACGCGGAGGAGTTCGTACGCTCGTACGTGCAAAAGGGCGGCGAGTAAGCGCCGGTTCCGCGCTCGGCATAGCGCCCTGACGCCCCCGCGCGGCCAGGCCGCCGGGGCAGTAGGGTCAGTGCAGGAACCGACGCTCAGCAACCGGAAGGAACTCCGTGGGCTCTGACTACTTCGGCGGGCAGTTCACCGCGGCCTGCCTGCGGGCGGGGACCTCGTCGTTCGCGGACTTCCTGGCCGACTCGGCACCGGGCCTGCTGCCCGGCCCGGCCGGCGTAGCGGGTGCCGGGGCAGCGGGTCCCGCCGCCGGGTCCGGTGAGCGCTCGCTGGGCGACCAGGTCCCGCACGGCACCACGATCGTTGCCGCTGACTTCGCCGACGGTGTCATCATGGCCGGTGACCGCAGGTCGGTCATGGGCAACATGATCGCGCAGCGGGACATCGAGAAGGTGTTCCGCAGCGACGACTACTCATGCGTGGGCTTCGCCGGCGTGGCCGGGGTAGGGCTGGAACTCGTCCGGCTGTTCCAGCTCGAGCTTGAGCACTACGAGAAGCTGGAAGGCCGGGCGCTGTCGCTGGAAGGCAAGGCCAACCGGCTGGGCAACTTCGTCCGCGGCAACCTCGGCGGCGCCATGCAGGGGCTGATCGCGGTGCCGCTGTTCGCTGGCTACGACCCCGAGGCCAGCCAGGGCCGGATCTTCAGCTACGACGTCGCCGGAGGCCGGTACGAGGAGCGCAAGTTCCACGCCATCGGCTCCGGCTCGGTGTTCGCCCGGGGCGCGCTCAAGAAGCTCTACAGCGACGGCATGAGCGCCGGCGACGCGATCACGGCATGCATGCAGGCCCTGTACGACGCGGCCGACGAGGACTCCGCCACCGGCGGGCCCGACCTGACCCGGCGGATCTACCCGATGGTGGCCACGGTCACCGCGGACGGCTTCGAGCTGCTCCCGGAGGAGGAGGCCGGCCGGTACACGCAGGCCGTGGTCGACGAGCGGATGAGCTCGCCGGGCGGCCCGACCGCCCCACTGCGCGGGCCGCAGGACAGCTAGCACCAAGTCAGCCAGCCGGGGCAGCCGGCCCTAGGAAGTAGGGGTACGCCAGCGGTGTCCATGCCTTTCTACGTCTCGCCCGAACAGCAGATGAAGGACAAGGCGGATTACGCGCGGAAGGGCATCGCGCGCGGCCGCAGCGGGGTCGTGATCCAGTACGACCAGGGCATCCTGTTCGTGGCCCCGAACCCCTCCCGGGCCCTGCACAAGATCAGCGAGATCTACGACCGGATCGCGTTCGCCGCGGTCGGCAGGTACAACGAGTTCGAGAACCTCCGGGTGGCCGGGGTCCGCTACGCGGACGTGCGCGGCTACCAGTACGACCGGGGCGACGTCACCGCCCGGGGACTGGCCAACTGGTACGCGCAGATCCTCGGCACCGTCTTCACCGAGAGCAACAAGCCGCTGGAGGTGGAGTTCGTGGTCGCGGAGGTGGGGGAGTCCCCGGAGGCGGACCAGATCTACCGGATCTTCTTCGACGGCTCGGTCCAGGACGAGCACGGGTTCGTCGCCATGGGCGGCCAGGCCGAGCAGGTCACGAGCGCGCTCAAGGAGCGGTACGCGGACGGGCTGACCCTGGCCGGCGCGCTCGGGGCCGTCACCGCCTCGCTGTCGGGGAGCTCGGACGAGGACATCGGGGCCGGCCAGCTCGAGGTGGGCATCCTGGCCCGGGGCCGGGCGCACCGCTCGTTCCGGCGGCTGACCGGCACCCCCCAGCTGGAGCGGCTGCTCGCGGAGGTCAGGCCGGCCGATGCGGGCCCGGCCGGGAACGGCTCTGGGGGAAAGGGCTCAGGCGGGAAGGGCTCCGGCGGGAACGGTCAGGGGGGCTAGGCGCGGCCCGGCTCGGCGTGCACGACGACCCACACGGCGTGAGTGTCCTCGCTGGTGGGGTTCCAGTACTGATGCGGCAGGGCGGAGTCGAACGCGATCGAGTCTCCCGGGCCCAGCTCGTAGGTCTCGAACCCGACGCTGGCCTGCAGCGTGCCGGTGATGATCAGCCCGTACTCCTGGCCGTCGTGCCGGAGCGGGCGGCGCGAATCGGTGGAGTGCCCGCTCGGCTCGTAGATCACCTCCAGGAAGTCCACCTGGTCGTCGGGGCCGGGCGTGAGCCGCTCCCAGCGGACGCCGCTGGCCAGGTCGATGGTCCGGCGCAGCCCCGCCCGCTGCACCACGCCGTGGCCCTGGTAGCGGGCCGGGGCCGGGTCCTCGGGCGGCTGGACCGGCCTGACCCGGCCGTCACCGTGCGCGGTCACCGCCACCGCGGCCGGGGCCTCGCCCGACCCGGTCCCGAACAGGAAATCGAGGGAGGTCTGCAGCTCGCTGGCCAGGGCATACAGCATGCCGACCGACGGCGCCGACAGCCCGCGCTCGATCTGCGAGATCAGGCTGGGCGAGCAGGACAGGCGGCGTGCCACCTCGCGCGCGGACAGGCCGCGCTCTTCCCGGACGCGGCGCAGCCGTGGCCCCAGCTCGGCGCCCGGGTCAAAGCCTGCCGTACCCATGACATCACCCCTTGACAGCCACACTGTACATTCGTTTAATCGGGCTGTACACCTGCGCCGGCGAACGGAGGACTGCCATGGCCTCGTCCATCCCCCCTGTTCCCCCGCTCCCGCTCACCCCTGCGCCCGGCCGGATGAGCGTCGATTTCGAGGAGCGGGTGAACTTCGCCCGGCTGCGCGAGTACCGGCTGGCCCGGGCCCAGGCCGCGATCGAGGCGAGCGACCTCGGCGCGCTGCTGGTGTTCGACAACAACAACATCCGCTACCTGACCGGGGTCGCGATCGGCGAGTGGACCCGCGACAAGCTGTGCCGGTACGCCCTGTACACCCGCACCGGCGAGGTGTACCTGTGGGACTTCGGCTCGGCCGCCGTGCATCACCGGATGTACTGCCCCTGGCTCAAGCCCGAGCACGTCATCGCCTCCTACACGACGATGCGCGGGGCCACCGCGCCGGCGGCTGGCCTGCCGGCCAAGGCGGTGGCCGAGATCAGCGGAATCCTCGAGGACTCCGGGGTCGGGGGGATGCCGGTGGGGGTGGACTTCGCCGAGATCCCCACCCTGTTCGAGCTGCAGCACCAGAGCATCGAGGTCCGGGACGGGCAGCAGGTGATGCTGGACGCCCGGCAGATCAAGTCACCGGACGAGATCGCGCTGCTGTCCACCGCAGCCGCCATGGTCGACGGCGTCTACCAGGAGATCACCGACGCGCTCCGGCCCGGCGTGCGGGAGAACGAGATCGTGGCGCTGGCGAACAAGCGGCTGTACGAGATGGGCTCCGATGACGTGGAGTCGATCAACGCGGTGTCAGGGGAGCGCTGCAACCCGCACCCGCACAACTTCTCCGACCGCATGATCAGGCCCGGAGAGCAGGCGTTCTTCGACATCATGCACTCCTTCAACGGCTACCGGACCTGCTACTACCGCACGTTCGCGGTCGGCAGCGCGACGACCGCCCAGCGCGACGCCTACCGGCGCGCCAGCGAGTGGATGGATGCCGCCCTCACCGCGATCAAGCCGGGCGTGTCCACCGACCAGATCGCCCGCCTGTGGCCGGCCGCGCCGGAGTTCGGGCTGCCCGACGAGAAGACCGCGTTCGGCCTCCAGTTCGGGCACGGCCTCGGCCTGGCGCTGCACGAGCGGCCGATCATCAGCCGGCTGTCGTCGCTGGACGCCCCGATGGAGATCCGCCAGGGCATGGTCTTCGCGGTGGAGACCTACTGCCCGGCCGCCGACGGCATCTCCGCCGCCCGGCTGGAGGAGGAGGTGGTGGTGACCGGCGACGGCGTGGACATCATCACGAGGTTCCCGTCCCGGGAACTGTTCGTGACCAATCCGTACTGATGGCTCAACCAACCCGGGAAGGCGCGATGGACGAGGCAACCGCGCTCGGACTGTACCGGACCATGACCAGGATCCGGCAGTTCGAGCGGCGAGCCCATGACCTGTTCCTGCAGAACCTGGTCAAGGGAACCACCCACCTGGGGACCGGCCAGGAAGCGGTCGCCGCCGGGGTGGCGGCCGCGATGCGGCCCGACGACTACACGTTCGTCACCTACCGCGGGCACAACCACGTGCTCGCCCGCGGCACGGACATGACCCCGGTCATGGCCGAGCTGCTCGGCCGGGAGAACGGGCTGATGCACGGCAAGGGCGGGTCCATGCACCTGCTGGACGTCAGCAACGGCGTGCTCGGCTCGTACGCGATCATCGGCGCCCAGCTCGTCATCGCCAACGGGACCGCCTGGTCCGCCCAGTACCGCGGCAGCGGCCAGGTGACCGTGTGCTTCCTCGGCGACGGCGCGACCAACATCGGCGCCTTCCACGAGGCGCTCAACCTGGCCGTGGTCTGGCACCTGCCGGTCGTGTTCATCTGCGAGAACAACCAGTACATGGAGTACACCCCGATCGAGTCGGTGACCGCGGTGAAGCATCCGGCCGCCGACCGGGCGCCCGCCTACGGGCTGTCGCCACTGCTGGTGGACGGCAACGACGTGGAAGCGGTCTACGAGATGGCCGCCACCACGATCGAGCAGGCGCGGTCGGGCGGCGGCCCCTCGCTGCTGGAGGCGGTGACCTACCGGCACGGCGGGCATTCCCGGGCCGACCCGGGCAAGTACCGGCCAGACGACGAGGTCCGCGAGTGGCTGGCCCGTGACCCGCTGCCCGCCTACCGGCAGGTGCTGGCCTCGCGCGGGGTGACCGAGGCCGACCTGGACCGACTCGACGCGGAGGCGAAGGACGC
>JAIRTY010000406.1 GCA_031254715.1 Nocardiopsaceae bacterium
CCTGGTCACCCGGGCCGGCTGGCCCGGATCTCCGGTGAACTTCTGGGCAGCGCCGAGGCCAGCGCCAACCTGGTGGTCCTGCGCACCCCCGCGGGCGGAGCGCAGCTGCTGGCATCGGCCATCGACCACGCCGGGTGGACCACGATCCTCGGCACCGTCGCCGGTGACGACACCGTGCTGGTGATCGCCAGGGACCCGGACGGAGGCGACGACGTCGCCCGGTCGCTACTCCGCCTCGCCGAGCGGAGGGCCTGATGCGACGACGACGAACGAACGACGACAAACAACAGTTCGAGTTTGACCCCCTATAGGGGGTCAAATCTTAACGGCTCTGAGACCGCCGCTAACTATAAAGGACAAATCATGACGAAGCGTGTAGTGCTTGCTTACTCCGGCGGCCTGGATACCTCGGTCGCCATCGGCTGGATCGCCGAGCAGACCGGTGCCGAGGTGATCGCGCTCGCGATCGACCTCGGGCAGGGCGGCGAGGACCTGGACGTCATCCGCGACCGGGCACTGTCCTGCGGCGCGGCCGACGCCGAGGTCGTGGACGTGCGGGAAGAGTTCGCGGCGGGCTACTGCGTCCCGGCGCTCAAGGCCAACGCCCTCTACATGGACCGCTACCCGCTGGTGTCGGCGCTGTCCAGGCCGCTGATCGTCGGGCACCTGGCCCGGGTGGCGGCCGAGCGCGGGGCTTACGCGGTGGCTCACGGCTGCACCGGCAAGGGCAACGACCAGGTCCGGTTCGAGGTCGGGCTGGCCAGCCTCGCGCCCGGCATCCAGGTGCTGGCGCCGGTCCGCGACTCCGGCATGACCAGGGACAAGGCGATCGCGTTCGCCGAGGAAAAGGGGCTTCCGATCGACGTCACGTCCCGGTCGCCGTACTCCATTGACCAGAACCTGTGGGGTCGCAGCTGCGAGACCGGGCACCTGGAAGACATCTGGGAGGCGCCGCACGACGACGTCTGGTCCTACACCCAGGATCCGGCCGCCGCCCGCGACCCGGATGACCTCGTGATCAGCTTCTCCGACGGGGTCCCGGTCGCGGTCGACGGCCGGCGGCTGTCTCCGCTGCAGATCGTCACCGAACTGAACGCGCGGGCCGGAGCACAGGGCGTTGGCAGGCTGGACATGGTTGAGGACCGGCTGGTCGGGATCAAGAGCCGGGAGATCTACGAGGCGCCCGCGGCGATCACGCTCATCACCGCGCACCAGGAACTGGAGAGCGTGTGCGCGGAACGGGACCTGGCCCGGTTCAAGCGGCAGGCTGAGCAGCGCTGGACCGAGCTGGTGTACGACGGGCTCTGGTTCTCGCCGCTCAAGTCGGCGCTCGACGCGTTCATGACCGAGGCGTCCAAGAACGTCACCGGCGACGTCCGGGTCCGGCTGCACGCCGGCCGGGCGGTGGTGACCGGGCGGCGCAGCCCGGCCTCGCTCTACGACTTCGAGCTCGCCACCTACGACACCGGCGACGCCTTCGACCAGGGCCACGCCCGGGGCTTCGTGGAGCTGTGGGGGCTGCCGAGCAAGACCGCCGCTCTCCGCGACCAGCGCCTGGCCCTCTGATCCCGGCCCGCCGGCTCCGTCAGCTGGCCGCCAGCCGCGGCGAGCCCCGCCGCCCTTCGTTTTCGTGATCGTGGTAGATCGGTAGGGTCGCATCACTACTGATCCACCACGATCATGGAAAGCGGAGCTGAGCGCGCCGGCGCGGAGCGCACCTGCGCCGAGCACGTCAGCGCTGAGCACGCCGGCGGGGAGCACGCCGGCGCTGAGCGCACCGGCGCTGGGCAGAGCGGCGCGGAGCACGGAGAGGACCCGGTGGCAGAGTCCGAGCGGAAGCCGACCCGGCTGTGGGGAGGACGGTTCGAGGCGGGGCCCTCTGAGGCGCTCGCCCGGCTGTCGGTGAGCGTCCAGTTCGACTGGCGGCTGGCGGCCTACGACCTGCTGGCGTCGGGCGCGCACGCCCGGGTGCTGCACCGCGCGGGGCTGCTCACCGACGACGAACTGGCGCGGCTCACCGGCGCGCTCGAGGGCCTGGCCGAGGCGTGCCGGGACGGCAGCTTCCGGCCCACCGCCGCCGACGAGGATGTCCACACCGCACTCGAACGGGGCCTGCTGGAACGGGCCGGTGCGCTCGGCGGCAAGCTGCGCGCGGGCCGCAGCCGCAACGACCAGATCGCCACCGACCTGCGGCTGTACCTGCGCGACCACGCCCGGCTGGTGGTCTCACGGACGGCGGAGCTGGAGACGGCACTGCTCGCCCAGGCCGAGGAGCACCTGCGCACGCCCGCCCCGGGCATGACCCATTTGCAGCACGCGCAGCCGGTGGTGTTCGCCCACCAGCTGCTCGCGCACGCGCAGGCGCTCGCCAGGGACGTGAGCCGGATCCGGGACTGGGACAAGCGGGCGGCAGTGAGCCCGCTCGGCTCCGGCGCGCTGGCGGGCTCGTCGCTGCCGCTCGACCCGGACGCGGTCGCCGCCGAGCTCGGGTTCGACGCCGCCGCCGCGAACTCGATGGATGCGGTGAGCGACCGGGACTTCGCGGCCGAGTTCTGCTTCGCCGCCGCCCTGCTGGGAGTGCACCTGTCCCGGCTCGGCGAAGAGATCGTGCTGTGGGCCTCGCAGGAGTTCGGCTGGGTGGAGATCGACGACGCCTACGCCACCGGCTCGTCGATCATGCCGCAGAAGAAGAACCCGGACGTGGCGGAGCTTGCCAGGGGCAAGGCCGGGCGGCTGATCGGCGGGCTGACCGGGCTGCTGGCCACGCTCAAGGGGCTGCCGCTCAGCTACAACCGGGACCTGCAGGAAGACAAGGAGCCGGTGTTCGACGCGGTGGACACGCTGCTGGTGGTGCTGCCCGCGCTGGCGGGCCTGGTCGCCACCATGCGGGTGCGGCCGGAGCGGCTGGCGGCCGGGGCGAGCACGGGTTTCGCGCTCGCCACCGACCTGGCTGAGCTGCTGGTGCGGCGCGGGGTGCCGTTCCGGGAAGCGCACGAGGTGGTGGGGCACCTGGTGGTGTGGTGCCAGGTGCACGACTGCGACCTGCCCGACGTGAGCGACGAAGACCTGGCACGGATCTCGCCGCACCTGACCCCCGGCGTCCGCGAGGTGCTGTCGGTGACCGGGGCGCTCGCGGCCCGCCGGGCCCGCGGCGGGACGGCGCCGGACCGGGTGGCCGAGCAGCTCACCGCGCTGCGGGCGGCCGTGGACGAGCATGCGTCCTGGGCGGCCGGGTGAGCCGGGCAGGTGCCGGGTGAGCGGGGCGGGCGGCACGGTGACCGGGCCGGGCGCGGTGCTCCCCCGCCCGTTCTTCGCCGGTCCGGCGCTCGAGGTCGCGCAGCGGCTGCTCGGCTGCGTCATCGAGCATCAGACAGCCGAGGGCATCGTCGGGGTGATGCTGACGGAGGTGGAGGCGTATGAGGGTGAGTCCGACCCGGCCTCGCACGCCTACCGGGGCAGGAGCCAGCGGAACGCGGTGATGTTCGGCCCGCCCGGGCACGCGTACGTGTACTTCACCTACGGGATGCACTTCTGCGTCAACCTGGTGTGCATGCCGCCGGGCACGGCCTCGGCGGTGCTGCTGCGGGCCGGCCGGGTGGTCGAGGGAGCGGAGCTGGCGGCGTCCCGCCGGGCGGTCGCGGGTCCTGGCGGCCGCGACCTCGCCCGCGGGCCTGCCCGGCTCTGCCAGGCGCTGGCCATCGCGCGGGGCCAGAACGGCAGCGACGTGTGCGACCCGGCGTCACCGCTGCGGGTGCGCGCGGGGACGGCTGCCGGTACGGTCCCTGACATCAGCCAGGGGCCGCGGGTCGGGGTCAACGGCGCTGCCGACTGGCCGTGGCGGTTCTGGCTGGCCGGCGACCCCACGGTGTCGGCGTACCGGCCGCACGTGCCGCGCCGCCGCGGGCGTGCCGCCCCGGCCGCCGCTCCTCATGCCGCCGGCCGGACCGCCGCACGGACCGCCGCACGGACCGCCGGCCGGACCGACGGCCGGACCGACGGACGGACCGCCGCACGGACTGACGGCCGAACCGACGGACGGACCGCCGGCGACCCGGAATCGGTTACCGCCCGGCCCGGCGGAGATGACACGATGCAGCGGTGACCGACGTTCTCGACGAGCTGACCTGGCGGGGCCTGCTGGCGCTGTCCACCGACGCCGATGCGCTGCGCGGGGCGCTGGCGGCCGGACCGGTGACGTTCTATGGCGGGTTCGACCCGACCGCCCCCGGGCTGCACATCGGCAACCTGGTGCTGCTGCTGACGATGCGGCGGCTGCAGCTCGCCGGGCACCGGCCGATCGGCCTGGTCGGCGGCGCCACCGGCCTGATCGGCGACCCGAGCGGCAAGTCCGCGGAACGGGTGCTCAACCCCCGCGACACCGTCGCCGGGTGGGTGGAGCGGATCCGCGGCGAGGTCGGCAGGTTCCTCGATTTCGAGCCCGGTTCCGCTGGCGCGTTGCTGGTCAGCAACCTGGACTGGACCGAGCAACTGCCGGTGCTTGACTTCCTGCGCGATGTCGGCAAGCACTTCCCGGTGAACCAGATGCTGGCCAGGGAGGCGGTCAAGGCCAGGCTGGAAGCCGGCGGGATCAGCTACACCGAGTTCAGCTACCAGCTCCTGCAGGCCTACGACTACCTGGAACTGCACCGGCGCTACGACTGCTCGCTGCAGGTCGGCGGCAGCGACCAGTGGGGCAACCTGGTGGCCGGGGTGGACCTGATCCGGCGGGTCACCAGCGCATCGGTGCACGCCCTGGCCACGCCGCTGATCACCAGGCCGGACGGCACCAAGTACGGCAAGACCGAGGGCGGCGCGATCTGGCTGAGCCCGGACCTGATGAGCCCGTACGCGTTCTACCAGTTCTGGATCAACCGGACCGACGCGGAGGTCGGCGCGCTGCTGCGCGTGTTCACGTTCCGCTCGCGGGCCGAGATCGAGGATATCGAACGGGAGACCAGGGACCGGCCCTCGGCGCGCACAGGCCAGCGCCTGCTGGCCGAAGACGTCACGAGCCTTGTCCATGGCAGGGACGAGTACGCGAAGGCGGCAGCGGCCAGCGAGGCCCTGTTCGGCCGGGGCGACCTGGACGGCCTGGACGAGCCCACGCTGGCCGCGGCGCTGGCCGAGATCCCGTCGGTGCAGCTGTCGGCTGACGGCGCCACCATCGTGCCAGGCACCCCCGGGGCTCCGGCCACGCCGGCCGCGGCGGCGGGGCCGGGCGGGGGCGGCGACGGGGCCCGGAGCGGCCTGCTTCCCCTGGTCACCGACCTGATGGCGGCCACCGGCATCGTGGCAAGCAAGTCGGCCGCCCGCCGGGCCGTGGCCGAGGGCGGGGCTTACCTGAACAACCGCAAGGTGACCGACCCCGAGGCGCGCCCGGCCCGGGCAGACCTG
>JAIRTY010000448.1 GCA_031254715.1 Nocardiopsaceae bacterium
GGGCGCTCCCCGGGGCGGGAGCGGCGGCGGGGGCGGGGGCTGGCGCGCGGCTGGCCGAGGCGGCGTAGCCGTCCCCCGACAGCGCATCGGCGAGCGCCTGCACCTGCTCGCCTGGCCGGGCACCGGCAACCACCGGCCGGTACCGGCGTTCCAGGTCCGACACCTGCCGGCGGGCGAACTCGGCCACCGCCTCCGGCCCGGCCACCTCGGCCAGGAACCGCAGCGCGCTGGCCGCGAGGTCGTCGTAGGTATGAACGAACGCGCTCCGGCCCGCGTCCGTGATCGCGAACAGCTTGGCCGGGCGGCCCCGGCCCCGGCTGGCCGGCCGCCGGGCGGTACGGACCCCGATCATCCCGTCAGCCAGCAGGTTGTCCAGATGCCGCCGGACCGCGGCGGGGGTCAGGCCGGTGCGGGTGCTCAGGCCCGCGGCACTGATCGGCCCGTTCTCCAGGATCAGCCGGGCGATCCGGGCCCGGGTGCCCCGCTCGGAGCCGACCTGGCTCCCGGCTGCCCCGACAGCCCCGGCATAGGGCGCCCCCGGATGAGGTGCCCCGGGGTGGGGTGCCGCGGGATGGGGTGCCCCGGGGTGGGGTGCTCCGCGGGAGGCACCGGCAGGCATGCCGACAAAGACGATCCCGCTGCTCTCGCGGGCCGCGCCCAGGCGCACGTCGACCGGTCCCATACTTTTCACAACATCAGTGTGGCGTAAATCAATCCGCAATCGCAAATGGCCCCCCCGGTAAGCCCCTGACCTGCTGGAATCACGGGGTGGTGGCGGAGCTGTCCCGTCCGGCGGCCGCGCCGGCCAGGCCGTGACCTGGTCAGCGGGGTGATGAGGCTCCGCAGGCGGCCGCGCTGGCCGGGAAGTGGCCGGGAAGTGGCCGGGCGCCGGCTCGTCAGGCGGTCGCGGCGGCCGGGCCGGCCGCGGCGCCCGCCACCAGCGCGAGCGCCTCGATTTCCAGCAGGAGTTCCGGCCAGGCCAGCGCCACGACCTGCACCGCCGTGCTGGCAGGCGGCTGGGCGCCGGCCAGGAACTCATCTCGCACCGCCCGCACGGCAGGCAGGTACGCAATGTCGGTGACGAAGTACGTGAACTTGATCACATCGCCGAAAGTCGCGCCCGCCGCCGCCAGGCAGCGCCGGAGGTTCTCGAACACCTGCCGGGCCTGAGCTGCCGGATCCCCGGCCCCGGTCACCTGGCCGCTGGCGTCGAAGGCGACCTGTCCCGAGATCGCGACCAGCCGCCCGGTCCCCGTCACGACGTGGGTGTATCCGGTGCCGGGGAGCACGCCGGCCGGATCGGGGATATGGGTGAGCCGTCCATCTGCCATAGGGACATCGTTGCCCATCCGGCGGCCGCTGCCGCGATCGGGTTGACTCTCCAGCGACGGGAGGCCCGACAGTGGCGGACATGGCAGGCGACACCCTCCTCACCATCGGGGAACTGGCCCGGCTGACCGGCCTGCCGGTCAAGACGATCCGGTTCTGGTCCGATGAGGGGCTGGTGCCGCCCGCTGACCGGACCCCGGCCGGGTACCGGCTCTACCAGCCCGGAGCGCTGGTCCGCCTCGGCCTGATCCGCACGATGCGGGAGCTCGGCATCGGCCTGGCCGTGATCCGGCAGGTGCTGGCGCGGGAGCTCACGATCTGCGAGGTCGCTGAGGCCCACGCGGCGGCGCTGGAGGTGCAGATCCGCTCGCTGCGGCTGCACCAGTCAGTGCTGCGCACGGTGGCCGGCCGGGGAACCGCCACGTCAGAGGAGATTCAGCTCATGCACAAGCTCGCTCAGCTGTCAGCGGCGCAGCGCCGCCAGCTCATCACCGAGTTCATCGACGAGACCTTCGCCGGCCTGGACGTGGCGCCCGGCTTCGTGTCCATGATGCGCAGCGCCATGCCCGACCTGCCCGATGAGCCCGCGCAGGACCAGGTCGCCGCCTGGGTCGAGCTGGCAGAACTCGTCCAGGACCCCGGCTTCCGGGGCAGCCTGCGGCGGTCGGCTGCCGCGCAGGCCCGCGCCCGCGCGGAAACCCCCGCCGAGCCGAGCCGGGAAGCCCACCAGGCCATGGCCGCGCTGCTGCGCGAGCGGGCCGCCGCCGCCAGCGCCGCCGGCATCGAGCCGGGCTCCCCCGCGGCCCGGCCGGTGACCGACGAGATCGTGGCCGCCTATGCCGGGCATTGCGGCCGCGCGAACGGCCCGGCGTTCCGGGCGTGGCTGCTGGACCAGCTGGAGGCCGGCAGCGACGCCCGCTACGAGCGGTACTGGCAGCTGCTGGGGATCATCAACGGCTGGCCCGTCCAGCCGAGCATCACGCCCGCCGCCGAATGGCTCATCACCGCCCTCCGCAGCGCCTGACCCAGCCCCCTGACCCAGCCCCCCTGCAGCGCGCCTGACCCGCCCCCCGCAGCGCCTGACCCAGCCCCCAGCGCGCCTGAACCGCCCAATTCGCTGTCGTCTCTCATGATCGTGGGGATTCAGGAGGGTCCGGAACCGACCGATTCACCACGATCATGAGATCCGCCGGGCTACGTGCCCGCCCGCGGGCGCGAAACGCCTGGCAATCAAGGCGCATTGGCCGTGTTTGCCTGCTAAATTCTGCTCTGCGTGGTTCGGGGGTCCGGCGTGATCGTGCGCGCTACCGGGCACGGCGGGATGAGGGGAGCTGGGCTCGTGGGAATGCGATTCAATCCGCCTCCTGGGTGGCCGCCAG
>JAIRTY010000512.1 GCA_031254715.1 Nocardiopsaceae bacterium
GCTCACCACCAGCAAAGGCAACGTCTACCAGTTCCACGCACCCTTCTACGGTTCCATGGCCGGCAAAACATTGCCAGCACCGGTCATAGGGCTAACCGCAGGAGGCTAACCAACGCGCACCCCCCGGGATCCCTTTGCGCTGCCCCGGCTGCCCAGCAGGAAGTGCTTCACCGCGCGGGCGCTGCGGCCCTTCCATCCTCCGGCGATAGGAGGGTGTGTTCGGCGAGCTAGCCGAGCAGCGGACGCAGCCGCTCGCAAGCGTGGTAGACCGGCTGGACGTCACGCACCGCGTCGGGCTCGAACTGGCGGGCGGCAATGAGCGAACGGTGCCTGAGCAGATCCGCCCGGCGGTGATCGGGGGGGTAGCCGCGCGGAACGCGCTTCATGACATCGCCGAGGATCTCATGGCCGCCCGCGGCCAGCGAGGAAACCAGATCCCCCAGCGCGCGGCCGCTCGCGTCGGCGGCGGCCGCCGCGCGAAACAGTGCGATCTGCTCAGGGCCGGCGTACCACCAGGCGCCCTTGATCTGCAGGCCATCGAGGTTGAAGCGGAACCCGATCTCGACGTTGCGGGCT
Source organism: Nocardiopsaceae bacterium (assembly GCA_031254715.1). Taxonomy (GTDB): domain Bacteria; phylum Actinomycetota; class Actinomycetes; order Streptosporangiales; family Streptosporangiaceae; genus JAIRTY01. The sequence continues at coordinate 577 of JAIRTY010000512.1, forward strand.
ACCCGCACGATGGCGCACTGGTTCTGCCACCAGTACGCGGTGCTGGCGTAGCGCCACACGGCGAAGTCCTCATACCACGGGTCGAGGTCCGCAAGATCGTTGAGCAAATCGATCATCGGCTGCCGTACCTGCTGCTCGCGGTGAGGCCGTACCCGTTCCCGTGCTTCCCGCGACGGCTCGCCGCCCAGCATGAGCAGCACCTCGTACGCTTGCTCTGGCCAGCCGTGGAACCGCGTCCCCATGGCCGCATGCTAACCGCAAGCGGTGACACTAGCCGCTCCTCCTGATCGGCATTGCCCGGCAACGCATCCCTGGAAAGCGCCTCTCGGAGGGAACCTCTGGCTAAAGGCGTACTCTTCTGCCCCTGTCCCCTCGCGCTCTTCTGCCGCAGGTGATGGGCACAGTTACGCGTCAGGTGAAGTTCGAAGTGATCACTTCTGTTTATGGGGCTATCCGAATCGGCTCAATGGCGCGCTAACATCTCGACTCCGCCCATAGCAGGGAGTACGATTCCGGTGCTTGGCGGCCACGGTCGGTACCGTCCGCGCCGTTCCCGCCAGCCGGGAGCGGGGAATGGGGGGCCATCGTGACATTCAGGCCGCAGCAGCGCCGTTTAGAGCGTGTTTCGCGGGTCTTGGCAGGCACGCGCGGCGGCAGTGGAGGGGCACGGGAGGCTGGCACGCGATCGCAGGCCAGAAGGCCTGCAAGACGCGTCCTGGCCCTGACCGCGGCAGCCTTGGCCGCCAGCAGCCTCGTCTGGGCCGCACCCGCATACGCCACTCCGCCCCCGTCCCCTGGCTCTGCCCTCACGCCGGTCGCGCACGCCCCCGCCTGGGCAGCGAGCGCCAACGCCCTGGGCGCGCCCCCAGCCGGGCAGCAACACCAGATCACCGTGTACCTCGCCCAGCCCCGGGCAGCCGCCGCCGCGCGGCTCGCCGCCGCCGTATCCAGCCCTGGCAGCGCGCAGTACGGGCACTTCCTGTCCCCAGCGCAATACCGCAGCCGGTTCGCGCCCGCCGCCGCCAGCGCCGCGGCGGTCGCCGGCTACCTGCGCGCCGCGGGCCTGCGGGTGGGCACCCTCCCCGCGAACCGCCAGTACGTGCCGGCCACCGGCGCGGTCACCAGCCTGGACCGGGCGTTCCACACCACGCTGCTGAACTACCGGCGGGGCAGCGCGGTGGCGCTCGCACCATCGGGACCGGCGTCCCTGCCGGCCAGCGTGGCCTCGCTGGTCGCAGGCGTCGCCGGCCTGGACACCGGCGTGGTCCCGGTCCAGACCGGCCCGGCCATCGGGTCCGCCCCGGCCGCGCCTGGCACAGCCGCGCCGGGCTCAGTCACGCCGGGCTCGGGGGCATCCGGCCCAGGGGCATCCGGCTCGGGCGGCCCCGCATCGCCCGGAACCGTACCGGCCCAGGGCTCCTCGGTTACCTGCTCGGCGTATTTCGGCCAGCACACGGCGGACCTGCCAGCGGCCTACGGCCGGACCGTGTTCCCCACCCAGGGCTGCGGGTACACGCCTGACCAGGTTCATGCGGCTTATGGCACCACCAGGCTGCTCCGCAGCGGCATCACAGGCCGCGGGGCCAAGGTTGCGGTGCTGCTCTTCTACCCCAGCCCCACCGCGGCCTCCGACATCAACCAGTTCGCGGCGAGGCACAACCTTCCGCAGCTCGCGCCCGGGCAGTTCACCCAGGTGCTGCCGGCCAGCTTTAACTTCGGCCCTGACTCCGGGTGCGCATCGGCCCAGCAGGTGCAGGACGAGTCGGTCGGCGACCTGGAGTCGGTGCACAGCATGGCGCCCGGCGCGAACCTCGTGTACGTGGCGGCGTCCGACTGCCAGCCGCAGGACATTGAGGCCGCCATCAACGAGACAGTGGACAACCACCTGGCCGACATCGTCACGAACTCGTACACGCTGTTCTACCCCTCGGTACCCGCGTCCGTCGTCAGCGCGGCTCACCAGGACTTCGTCCAGGCCGCGGCCGAGGGTATGACCTTCGTCTTCGCCAGCGGTGACTTTGGTGACCTGAGCCCGGCGGCCGGGACCGCGCAGGCGGGCTGGCCCGCGGGTGATCCCCTGGTGACCGCGGTCGGCGGCACCAGCCTCTTCGCGGGCCCCGACGGCCAGCGGGAGGGGGAGGTCGGCTGGGGCATGACCCTCGACCCGGTCACCAGCAGCAACACGTACGCACTGCCACTGCCAGGCCAGTTCACCGCAGGCTCGGGCGGCGGGCCGGCGCTGGGGTTCCCGCAGCCGGCCTACCAGCAGGGCGTGGTGCCACCGTCGCCGGCGGGGACAACCGATCCGCGCCGGGTCGTGCCGGACGTGGCGGCCGTCGCCGACCTGGAAACCCCGGTCCTGTTCGGGATCACTGTCAACGGCACCTTCATCGAAGCGGGTGGCGGCGGCACCAGCGTGTCATCCCCGCTGTTCGCGGGCATGGAAGCGCTCGCCCAGCAGGCCGCCGGCGGCCCAGAGGGATTCCTCAACCCGCTGCTGTACCGGCTGCGCGCCAGCGGGATCTTCCACGACATCCTCCGGGTCCCGGTGCCGCTCGGTCTCGCCGTGTCCCGCGGCGGCGTCACCTACCTCGACACGTTGCAGGACGACACATCGCTGCAGGCTGCCCCCGCTTACGACGGCCAGACCGGGCTGGGCAGCCCGGACGGCGCCGTCTACGTGGCTGCCCTGGCGCACCGCCACGGCAGCCGGCCGTTGCCGGGCTGACCGGGACTCCGCGCCTCGCCGACCCGGGTCACGACTTCGTCCGCTGGTTTCGTGGGCGTCAGCGCCAGAATTCGATGAGCTGCTCAGCATGGGCTCTGCCTTGGTTGTAACCAGCTCGAGCGGCGGGCGGACGCGTCGACAGATCCATCAGATTGCTGCCGAATGCGTTGCGGGAGTTGCTATCCGGCAAGATGGTTTCGACTCTGCTGCCGCGGGCGCGTAGCTCGTCGGCCTGTGCTGCAAGATGCATGCCCCATTCCAGCGGATGTCGTGATCTGCCGCCAAGCGGTGACAGCACCAGCACCCGCCCGTGCCCGGCTGCCAGATCGGCATTCTCGTTGCGTCGGTAGCCGCCGTCGATGTATCGGTTGCCGCCGATGCTGTAGGGAGGGACGCCGAAGCCATTGGTACAGCTGGCGGCCACGGCGTCCGCCAGGTCGACTCCGCTGTGGCGGTCGAACACGACCGGTTCACCGGTACGGGCATCGACCGCCGTGATGAGCATCGTTCGTTCCGGCCAGCGCTGACTGGGCAGCCGGGCGGCGACGGTAGCGCCCCACCGCGTTTGCGCGGAGCCGTCCGACGCCGCATCCATTTCCAGCGCCGCCGCACCCATTCTGCGGCGCATGTCGGCCGCATCCTCAGCGGCGGCGATGATTCGGCTCGTTCTCTCCATATGGTCGGCTACCGGCCCAATGGGAACGCGTCCACCGCCGGATCCGACCGGACCAGTCCGTGGCTGGGACGCCGCGGCGAGGATGGCGGCAAGCAGTTCGGCCGGGGTCGCACTAGTGATCTGGGCCGCGGCCGTCGATCCGCCCGATGTCCCGATGATCAGATCAGCCTCGGTCACATCCAACCCGGCATCAAACAGGCCGGCGATGACACCGATCAACCACGCATTGCCTGCCGATCCGCCACCACCGAGGACCAACGCTCGCTCACCCACGGCGCGCAGCCGCCCTGTGGCGTCGATCTGCGGCTCATCCTGGCCAGACCTCGGCCGGTCGGAGGCCGTCGCCGCGGTGAGGGGCAGAGTTGAAGAAGGTGTTGTGTTCATGGGAGTCGCCTTTCGCCAATTGCCTGGCGGGCGCTCCCGGTAGCGACTACCTCAGTCGCGGGATCGCGGACTGCAGGGGAGCACCCACTGCCGATACTGAGTTGATGGGACTCACCTCCTGCCGATGGATCGCGATCACCGGAACGATCGCACATCCGCGACGCGGTGCGCAACCGGCATAATGCCGCTTGCCGCGTCGCTATCGAACGTTCCCTCAGCTTCAGCTTGATCACACGGCGGCCGGCAATCGCCGCCGGTGAACCCCGCAGCGCAGCCTCACACTCAGCGCGACCGTCCCGCTTCGTCCCGCGCGCGGACCCGCTTTATCGGGCTGCGAGCCGACCGGTGATCTCCACGATGGCGCTGGTCAGCTCCGCTAGCGAACGGCCTTCGTCGCGCCGCCAGTGCCGGACCTGCTCGGCGGTGAGCGCCGCGAGCAGCGCGTCGGCGCGCAGGTCCGGGTCGGCCGCCCCTGCCTCGGCGAGCAGGATCCGGCAATGCTGACGCCAGAGCCGGTGGGAACCGGTGCGCAGCCGCGCGCCCGGGCTGGCGGTCTGCGACATCGCAACCAGGTCCAGGTGGGCGTCGACGAATTCCAGGTAGGCGGCCACGAACGCGGCAAGCCGGTCGGCTGGCGGCGCCCCGGGGCCCAGCGGGGGCGGCCCCCCCAGCATGGCCGCCTGCAACCGCGACTCCCGTTCATCGAGCAGTGCGGCCGCTAGCCCTGACTTGTCACCGAACCGCCGGTAGAGGGTCCCCTTGCCCACTCCGGCGGATGTGGCGACGTCGTCCATGCTTACCGCCGCGACTCCGCGCGCGGCGAACAGCCGCTCCGCCGCGGCCAGCGCCCTGACCCTGTTGCGCGCCGCGTCCGCCCGCTCCCGGACCGGCCCGGCCGACAGCAGCGGCAGCTCCCCCCGCCGAATCGCGCTGGCTTCGTCCATGAGCAGGACTGTAGTCCAGGCGAGGCGGTCGCGGTTGACATAACCGGACTGGAGTCCATATTCTAGCTGCAGATAACCGGACTCCAGTCCGATCCGATTCAGTCAAGGAGCGAGCCATGGCCGGACTGCTGCACATCTCCGCCTCCCCACGCGAGGCAGCCTCGGAATCCCTGCGGATCGCGCGGGTCTTCACCGACACCTACCAGGAGGTCCACCCCGGCGATGAGGTGGAGCACTGGGATCTGTGGGACGGGTCGCTGCCCAGCTTCGCGGACGGCGCGAAGGCGAAGATGACGGTCTTCGGCGGCGGCCAGCCCGAGGGCGCCGAAGGGCTGGCGTGGGACGCGGCGCGGCGGGTTTTCGATCGGTTCGACGCCGCCGAACGGCTGCTATTCAGCGTGCCGATGTGGAACGCGTCGGTGCCCTATGTGCTCAAGCAGTTCATCGACGTGGTGAGCCAGCCCGGCTGGATCTTCGCCGTCGACCCCGATTCTGGGTACCGGCACCTGCTGGCCGGGCGGGACAAGAAGGTCGCGGTCATCTACACCAGCGCGGTGTGGGGGCCACCCCTGGGACCGGCGTTCGGCAGCAACTTCCAGTCCACGTTCTTCAACGACTGGCTGCGCTGGACCGGCCTGACCGATATCAGCGAAATCCGGTTCCACCCCACCCTCACCGGCGACAGGGATCAGGCCCGCCAGCGGGCCGACGCGACGGCCCGCGACGTCGCCAAGAGCATGTGATGAGCATTTCCCTCGAGGATCCGCGGCTGGTCCGCCAGCACGACGGCGCGGACCGCTGACCCGCGGTGCTGGTGACGCTGACGGGCAGCCTCAGTCCAGGCTGCCAGCCCGGAGCCATGTACCTCCGTGGCCGCACCATTGTTGATCAGGACATAGATCCGGTCGCTTCGGCTTCCGATCGGAGGGACGTAGGCCAGCACGCGGTCAACGGCGGTAGCCGACAGCCGCATCCCAGTTCTCACCGAGTGAACCCGCAGTCGTCGCAGGACGAAAGCGGGCGGCACATAGTCTGCCTCGCGGCGGGACGGCCGGGCCGGAAGCGCCGCCGACTCCGATAGGGCCTGCCAACCTTCGGTGTCGGTGGTGGTGAACAGGACGAGCGCGCCGCCGTCCGCGGTTCGCAGAGCGTAGATGGGCAGCCGGCTAGGCGCCTGATGGTCGGTGTCCCGCCAGCCGTAACGGCCTGCCCCGCGGGAGACCTTGCGATTGGTCGACAGGTAGTAGGTGGTGTTGAAACCGGGCGCGAACAGCCGCCGCCCAGCGCGGCTCGCGCGGCCGTCGAGGTACCTGGCGTAACGGGCTGGCATCGCGGACGGCGATACGACCAGGGCCGAGTCGCCAGGCGGGACGGCACCCACGTACTCGTCAGCATCCCTGACCGCCGCTGCCAGATTGCGCAGCATGTGCTCGGCCGAATACGAGTCATACAGCGCCATGGCCGTCTTCCAGGGCGCCGATCTGGCCGACTGGACCATGACAAACAGGCGGCCAGCCGGGACGCTGCCGCGTTGCTTTCCGGCGGCCAGGAACCACCGCGGCCATCCGGCCAGACCAGGGACGTAGAAGATCTCATGCGTCAGGCGGCTGAGCGTGGGACCCGACTGGCCCCGGAAAAAGAGCTGGGCCTGCAGTTCCGCTCCGGTACACACGCTCCGTGCGGCGCTAGCGCTGTATGCCAGTGGTAGCCGCTCGAATCTAGGGAGGAAAGCGCCGAATGCCTGTCGCGCCCCCGCGATCGTCAGCACAGCTTCCGGCCGGCCCGCACTTCCGCTCGAACCGCCCGCCAGGCGGCGAGCATGCTCAGGATGGCTGTTGTGCGCGCACGCGCTCAGTGCGAGCGCGAGCATCGTGACTGCGGCTACGCCACATAATTTCAGCAAGGCCGTCCCGCTCCAGGCTGCTAACCGAAGGACCCCGCCCGCGGCGGCCAGATTGGCCAGGCTAAACATAGCAGGACAAAGGCACTGCGGAAATGCCGGCGTAGCGCCCAGAAGCAGCGCCGCAGGAGGGTCCCGGCGCCGGCGGCGGGCCCAGTCACGACGGCGGCGGCGGAGCGCTCCCAGGTCACCAGGCCGGCACGCCGGACGGGTCTGACTTCCCCGCTGGCAAATGGGTTGTGGCTGATCCGAGCGGCGGGCAGCCTGATAACAACGCATCACTTGCTGGTAGTGGAGGGGCGAGCCGTGACGAAGCCGGCGCTGGGCGGCGAGGGGAGGTTCGGCGAGGACTACCTGTACTTCTACGGTGAGCCGCTCGACGCCAGCGCTGAAGCCGAGGCCGGATTGATCTGGCAGCTGCTGGCAGTGGAGCCGGGCATGGAGGTGCTCGATCTTGCTTGCGGGCATGGCCGGATCGCTAACGCCCTGGCCGCCCGCGGCTGCCGGGTGACAGGCCTGGACGCCACGCCGCTATTCCTGGACCGGGCCCGCGATGACGCCGCAGCCCGCGCAGTCAAGGTCACCTATGTCCACGGTGACATGCGAGACCTGCCATGGACCAGCCAGTTCCACCGGGTGATTAACTGGCACACCGCGTTCGGCTACTTCGACGATGCAGGAAACCGGCGAGTGCTGACGCAGGTGGCTCACGCGCTCAAGCCCGGCGGCCGTTTCGCGCTCGATGTGAGCAATCGCGACCGGATGGTCCGCCAGTTTCAGTCTTCGGGCGTCGATGAGCGTGATGGCAGCCTGCTTGTTGACCGGCGCCAGCTTGACCTGGTGACGGGCCGGATGGTGATCGAGCGGACGGTGATCCGCGACGGGCGGGTTCACCGCGTACCCTTTTTCATCCGTGTGTTCACATTCACCGAATTGCGGGATTGGCTGCTCGACGCTGGCTTCGCAAGCGTGGAAGGCCACGGCGAAGACGGCGGCCCGCTAACCCTCGACAGCCGGCGGATGATTACCGTTGCCCACCGCTGACCGGCTCCTTCAAGATCGTCTCGGTCGTCTGGCCCTTGGCGACCACGGCGTTCTGCGGTCCAGTTGCTCCGCCTTCCGCCCGCTTACTGACTGCGTGCGAACAGGCGCCGCGCCTGGTCAGCTACGGTGGCTACTTCTCCAGCATCCGGGTTCAGGCCGGCACCGAACATCGCCAGCTGCAAGCGCGGCCCGTGGCATTCATAGGCGGCCATCTGCTGCCGGGTGACTGGCTGCACGACGTAGTGGAGGTGACCGGGGACGCCGCCCGCATGGGACCACAGGCAGTTGCAGACCTGCTCAGCCGCAACGAGCTGGCTGGCGACCCATGATGCCTGCTGCAGGAGCGGGCCGAGTTCGGAAGCCTCAGCGGGCAAGAGGTCAGCCACGGCAGTCACATGGCGTTCAGGCTTGACGATCAGGGTCCCGAGCCCCAGCGGGCCGACACAGTGCTCAACCAGCCAGGATTCCGTTCGAAAGATCAGGCCACCCGGCAGCGGCTGCCGCCCAGCGGCGAGGGCGCATGCGAGACACTCATCGCGCATGTCATCCGCTCCTGTTAAGACCCGAGTTCACGGCGAGCCATTGGCCGTGGGCGATGGGGACGAACTTGTCCTGCTTGCCGTGCACGAGCATTACTGGGACGGAGATGTCGGCCAGCTCGAACCCCCACGGGCGGATCTGGCCGTAGCTGTCGTCCCACCATCCCTGGCTGCCCGGTGCCAGCGCTTCATGGTTGGTGCGGGTGATGTAGTCGGCCAGCCCGCCTGTCAGGACGGCTGTGTCCGCGGGCGGCAGGAAATCGGCGAATAGCTCGGCCAGGCCGCTGGCCGGAGTGGCCAGATCTGCTTCCCTGGCCTCCTCCAGCCCGGCCCGTGCCGCGCCGGGGTCGGTGAGCGCCAGCCGGTACGCATCGGGAACGCCTGGGGCCATGCCGGCGAACCAGTCCAGCCCTTCAGCGTCAAAGGGCGCATACGATCCGAGCGCGGCTGCGGCGGTGACCAGATCGGGCAGCAAGGCAGCGCAGGCCAGCACGTGCGGCCCACCGCCGGAAAGGCCCCACATCGCCAGCCTTCCGATCCCCAGCGCGGCGCAGATCGCCCGGACGTCGCTCGCACAATCGGCGATGATCCGGCCTGGCTGCGGCGTCGAACCGCCGTACCCGGGCCGGTCGTAGCTGATCAGCCGCAGGCCCCGGTCCGCGGCATCGGTCACGTTGGGCCCATACAGGCGGCGGGACATGGGAGTGCCATTGTGGACGAGCACCGGGCGGCCAGTTAGATCACCGGCATCTACCACCGCGAGAGTCCGGCCATCGGATGTGCGAACTGTCCGCTCCATGCCGGCTCCCAGGCGTCTCGGACGACCCGTGTGCGCCCG
>JAIRTY010000590.1 GCA_031254715.1 Nocardiopsaceae bacterium
CTTGTAGTGCGGCCCGACCTGGCGCGCCTGCGACGCCGAGAGCACCGGGCTTGTCATCGCGTTTCCTCCCTCGCCGCGGCCGCGGCCTCCGTGGCCGCGGCCTCCGTGGCGGCCGCCTCCGGGACGGCAGATTCCTCGGCACCGGCCATGACCGCATCAAGCACGTCGAGGGCATCCGCCAGCGCCTGCCGCTGGCCGAGGGTGAGCCCGGCCAGCCGGGCTGCCAGCCAGGCATTGCCCCGCTTCCGCCGCCGCTCCACCCGCCGGCGGCCCGCGGTGGTGATCACGACGTTCACGCCGCGCCGGTCCCGGGGATTCGGCCGGCGCGCCACGTAACCGGCTTCCTCCAGCCGGTCAGCAATCCTGGTCGCCGCCGAGGACGGCACTCCCTCGGACTCGGCAAGTTCTCCGATGGCCAGCTCGCCGCGGTCGGCGACCGTGGCGAGGGCCGAGTACAGCGTGACGCTCAGGCCCGGCGGGTCCTGGCGGCGGAGCTGACGGCTGAGCCGGACCAGCCCCAGCCGCAGCCGGTCAGCCAGTGCCGCCGGGTCAGCCAGCGAGGGCGCGCCGACCGACGACGCGCGGTCAGCCAGCGCCGTCCGGCTCTCCCCTGCCATGGCATCTCCCTTTGCTGCCCGGCCAGAAGCGTATCGATGATAAATACTACTTTGAATAGCTAACTATCGCACGACCCGGGCACGCAAGCCCGCCGGCCCCATCACCGCACACCGGGACTGCCGGCCCGCCGGAGCCGGCCCGCTCAGGGGTGCTGGCTGCTGACCGAGATCACCTCGCCGGTCAGGTAGGACGCATAGTCGCTGGCCAGGAAGACCATCACGCTGGCGACCTCCCAGGGCTCCGCCGCCCGGCCGAACGCCTCCTGGCCGGCCAGCTCAGCGAGCAGTTCCTCGCTCGTCACCTTGGCCAGGAACGGGTGCATGGCCAGGCTGGGTGCAACGGCGTTGACCCGGATGCCGTGGCCGGCCACGTCCATGGCCGCGCACCGGGTCAGCCCCATGACGCCGGCCTTCGCCGCCGCGTAGTGCGCCTGGCCCGGCTGCGCGCGCGGTGGGAGCTAGGGCGCGGGCTCCTCGCCCCCGGGGTCATCCGCGCCGTGGTCGCGGCTCCTGGCGAGCGCAGTGACCTCCTGCCCGAGGCCGATCGAGGGCCCGCCGATCAGCTCCCATGCCCGGGCGATGCCGATCAGGAAGCAGACGACCACCAGGATCGCGATGGTGTTCACTTCGCCCGGGCTGCGCGGCCGGGCGATCACGCCCGCGCCATCGACCATCTGGATCACGAGGGTGACCACCAGCGCGACCAGGAACAGTGAATCGCGCACCGAGCCCCATCGCACCCGGGACGTGCGGACCAGCGCCAGCAGCGCCTCGAGCACGAACACGAGCCCGCCAGCCCCCACGACCACCGCCGCCGGCCCGATCTTGTGCCCCGGGATCAGCGCGAACAGCGACACCGCCAGCGCGTTGATGAATGCCGTCAGCGCCGCCGCCGCGCGCACCCGGTGCAGCTGTGCATCCGCGTCCGCCCGGGCAAGCGCTGCGCGGAGACCGAGATAGCCACGAACAACAGCCCGACCAGCGCACCGGCGACGCTTCCGCTCGCCAGGAAGAAGTCATGCAAGCTCGCAGGCACCACCCGGTGATTCTCGCAGCCCGGGGCGAGGTGACGGCTGGGTGAGGCCCGGTGCCGGTACTCGCTGTCCAGTTCCCCGCACACGGGGGACCGCCACACGATCACCATCAAGCGCATATCGAACGGGCATGCCTCGTGCTGGCTCGCTGACCAGGTGACCGCCGGCACCATGCTGGACGCGCTGCCGCCGGCCGGGACCTTCACGCCCCGGTCACTGGACACCGACCTGCTGCTGTTCGCCGGCGGCAGCGGCATGACCCCGGTCATGTCGATCGTGAAGTCGGCGCTGGGCCCGGGGCCGGGGTCGGCTCGCCCTCACCTACGCCAGCCGGGACGAGCACGGGCGCGGGTGCTGCGCGGCGACGGCTCCGTAATCCCCGGCCGCTACGCGGCGGGCAACACCAGCGCGGCGGTGATGGGCAACAGCTATGCGGGCGCGGGGGCCACCATCGGCCCGGCGATGACCTTCGGCTACCTCGCCGCCCTGGATCTGGCCGGCCGTCTCTGACCGGCCACCCTCACCGCGGGCAGGTCCTAGGCTGACTTGGTGGCCCGGCGCAGATTACTGGACAGCCTGTGGCGCATGGAGGGCAACCCACGCTGGCAGCTGCCCTTCATGGCGCTGGCCATCGTGTCGTGCACCGGGTTCACCCTGTGGTCGGTCGGCGTGTCCGCGCCCAAGTCCCCGTCCCCCACCGCCATGTTTCCCTGGCCGACGGCCATCGCGTTCGCCGTCGCCGCCCTCATCGGCGCGGTCCTGATCCTCATCGAGGTGAGCGGCATGCTGACCGTCGTGGTCTGGCTCGGCTCGCTCTACCTCACGATCACCGCGGTCTCGGGCGGGGCGGTGCTGTGGCTCGCCTTCGCCGCCCAGACGCTGGCCTTCCTGGCGACCGCCGCCGTCATGTGGCTGTACTTTGACTAGCCGGGCCGTCCTGCGCCGCCGCTGAGCGTGGCTACAGGGATCGGCGCATCAGCCAGCGCGGCAGATGACCGCTCTGCCCCGAGGTCTGCAGCGCTCGCTCGAATCCGTGACTCTCGAAAAGCGCGACGGTCCCGACATAGCCGCTGGTGACGTCGATGCGGCCCCCCGCAGTGTCGGCCGGGTAGCCCTCGACGACCCTGGCGCCGTGGCTTCGCGCGTGCTCGATGGCACCGTCGAGCAGGTCGTGCATGAGGCCGCGCTTGCGGTAGCCGGCGCGCACCACGAAGCAGACTGCCGCCCAGGGGTCGCCATCGCCGATGTGCGGGATGGTGCGGGAACGCGTGAGCCGGCGGTAGGACGAACGGGGCGCGATCGAGCACCAGCCAGCCGGCTGGCCGTCGACGTAGGCGAGCACGCCCGGACCGGGTTCGGAGGCGCACTCTCCCTGCATGTACCCGATGCGCTCCGCCATGCCCAGGCCGGAGTTGCGGTAGGCCATGCACCAGCAGCCGCGGACGCCGGTCTTGGGGCCAGCCACCGTTGCGAAGTCGTCGAACCGATCGACGGCCGGAAGCACCTCGACAGCCATGGCCCAGAGGCTATCCGGACTCACGCCCGCCGAACTGCTGCGGCAGCCCTCGCAGGCAGGGTCAGTCCGGCGCTAGTACTCACGCCGGGGCTCACCGGGTGAGCGAAGAGCGGCCATGGTTTCTCTGATCCAGCGGAGGGTGGCGCGGTGGATGGCCAGGCCGTGGTTGAGGGCGAGGCGGGGGTGGCGGCCGAGGGACTGGGCCGGGGCGGCCGCATAGCGCTCAAGTTGCGCGGTGGATGCGGTCAGGGCGTCTTTGAGGCTGGTGAGGAAGCCGAGCACATCGTCTGGCGGGAACGCGGATTCCATCATGACGAAACGCATCAGGTGCAGGCCGAGGTCGCGGGCGACGGTGGCCGGTTCTACCGGGGTGCGGAGCCAGGCCAGGTGAGCGGCCTGGCCGGCCTCGGTGGGCTCGTAGACGCGGCGGCGCCGGGCCGACCGGGTGGCGGAATCCGGGGGCTTGGCCTGGATCAGGGCCTTGGCTTCCAGCCGGCGCAGCGCCGGGTACAGCACGCCGGAGCTGGGCTGGTAGACGCCGGCCGGGGTGGTGGCGAAGGTGCGCTTCAGGTCGTAGCCGGAGGCCGGGGACAGGCAGACCAGGCCGAGCAGCACGTGCTCGAACGGGGTGAGCTGGGCCGCGGCCATGACTGGCAACCTCCCCTTGTTCCATAGGTCGGATCGACCTATTCTACTGGGGGAGAAAAGCCGACGGCGCGGACCAGTCCGGCAGGCTCACAGGAGCAGCGCAGGCGTCCGCGAGCCTCCAGGAAAGGCGCGTGCCGTGGACGCGAGCCGCGATACCCAGCCAGCCGATACGCCCGGTCCGGCCGATACGCCCGGTCCGGCCACCACGCCCGGCCAGCCTGGCGCGCCCAGCCAGGCCGCCGCGCGGTTCCGCTCGCTGGCGATGATCGCCGTCTTCGACATCGGCGCGCCGCTGGCGGCCTACAACCTGCTCCGGTCGGCAGGCATGTCGGCGGTAACCGCCCTGGTGCTGAGCGGGGTGTTCCCCGCGGCGGGGCTGGCCGCGCGGGCCATCATGCACCGCCGTGTTGACGCGGTCGGCGCCGTCGTGCTGGCCGGCATCGTGGTCGGCACGGTGGCCGGCCTGATCACCCACAACGCGCGGCTGGTGCTGCTGGAGGGATCGGTGCCCACAGCCGTGTTCGGCCTGGCCTGCCTGGGCTCGCTGAGGACCCGGCGGCCGCTGATGTTCAGCATCGCGCTGGAGTTCAACGGGCCGGACACCGACAGGGGCCGCTGGATGATCAGCCTCTGGCGCCACCAGGAGTTCCGGCGCCTGTTCCGGCTCATCACCGTCGTCTGGGGTGTTTCCTTCCTGGTCGAAGCCGCCCTGCGGGTGGTCATCGTCTACAGCACATCCACCTCGACGGCCCTGGGCCTGTCCAAGGTCATGCCGTTCATCTGGGCGGGGGTCATGACGGCCTGGACGATCGCCTACGGCGCCTATCACAAGAGGAAGGGCGAGCAGCGGATGCCCGTCGCTGGCCAGGACGGGGACCAGCACGAGGCGGAGCAGGCCGCGGCACCGGCCGTGCTGGAGTCCCCGGAGCCCCAGCCGTAGCGCCGGCCCGCTGGCAGGGCAGCCCCCGTGGCCAGCTGAGCAGGGTGGTCATCGAGGTCAGGCGGTGCCCAGGATCAGGCCGCTGGTAGAACCAGGCGCGCGGGTTGGTGGCGGCGTGCTGCACCTGGTGAGCAGGAAGTCGTGCACCGGGCCGGCCGCCGTTCCGTCGGCCGCGGCGCCCTCCGGGCCGCACAGCGTCAGCGCGGTCTCGGCCACCGCCTGCCGGTGGGCGAAACCCCGAGCAGCTTGCGCACGGACGCCAGCGCGGGCAGCACCTGCCCCGGGACCAGCGCCAGTGTGAGCTCCTCCAGCGCCGCCGCCAGGTCGGCGACAGTGCCGCCGGCCCCGCCCGCGGCTTCCGGGACCGCGATCGAGAACAAGCCGAGGCCGGCCAGGTCACGCCCAGCACGGCCAGCCGTCGGCGGTAGGATCCGCCGGCCCGGCAGGTGCACCGCCGGCCCGGGCCGGTTCGAGGCCGCGGACGATCGCGAGCGGGCCCGCCCGCTTCGCCCAGTCACGGATCGATGCCTGCAGCGCCCGTTGCTCCTCGGTGGCAGCGATCGGCATGGAAATGTCCCTTCCGGGCGGCGTTCCCTCGCAGCGGCCGAAAGAATTAGAACACGTTATAGCATCGGCGGGCCAGCCTGTCAGCGCGCCTGCGCGGCAGCGGAAGCCGTTCGTTGCTACGCTGAGTGGCATAACTGCGCGCCACGACACGCGGAGACGAGGGGACCGAATGGCCACGCCGAGAACAGGTACCATCGGCACTCCCGGCGCTGCCGCCGACGGCGAACTCGCCTCGGCAGCCCAGCGCGACCGGCGCAAGCGGATCCTGGACGCCACCCTGGTGCTGGCCTCGAAGGGCGGCTACGACGCCGTGCAGATGCGGGGCGTGGCCGACCAGGCCAACGTCGCGCTCGGCACCCTCTACCGGTACTTCCCGTCCAAGATTCACCTGCTGGTGTCCGGGCTGGCACGGGAGTTCGAGCGGACCCAGGAGAAGCTGGACCGGGTGACGATCCCCGGTGACACGCCGTACGAGCGGATGCTGTTCGTGCTGGGCCGGGTGACCCGCCTCATGCAGCGCGACCCGATGCTGGCCGAGGCCATGACCCGGGCGTTCATGTTCGCCGACCCGAGCGCGGCGGCTGAGGTCAACGCCGTGGCGCGGCTGATGGAGCAGATGCTCACCAAGGCCATGCACGAGGGCGAGCCGACCGCTGACGAGCGCGCGATCGCCCGCATCATCGGCGATGTCTGGCTGTCGAACCTGGTCGCCTGGGTGACCCGCCGTGCCTCCGCCGACGACGTGAGCAGCCATCTGGAGCTCGCCGCCCGGCTGCTGCTGCGCTGACCCGCCGTCCTGGCCGGACCTGCGGCCCGGACGCGGTGACCGGACGGGCCGGCCCGGGCCTCACCGGCCCGGGCCTCAGCCGTTCACCTTCGCGATGACCTCGTCGGCGTAGCGGCGCAGCTTGCCGATCTTCTCGGCGAGCGGCACCCCGTCCGGCTGGTAGGCGTCCAGCGATATGACATGGACCTGGAACGGCCGGGCGGCGGTGCCGGCCTCTTCCCGCAGCCGGGCGAGCCTGGCCAGCAGCCGGGGCAGGTCCGCCTGGTCACCGCCGCCGTGCAGCCAGCCATCCCCGTCCCTCGCCGCGCGGCGGAGCGCGGCCTCGCCGTGGCCCCCGATCAGGATGGGGACCGGAGCCGTGGGCACCGGGGCGACGTTCGAGCTGCAGTTCGGCCCGCCCCGCAGCAGTCCCGGGCCCGGCTACTTCACGCTCGGCCCGGGCTCGGCCATGCTCGTCCGCGAGGTCTACAGCAACTGGGACACCGAGCGCCGCAGCGATATCGCCATCCCGCCGGGCCGACCGGGCCGGCAAGATCCTGCTCGCGGCTGCGGACATTCCTCGCCTTTCCGGAACGGTTCTAGCTCACCCTGCCGCCGAACACGCTGACCGGGCCCCGCCCCACCCTAGGCGGCACTCGCCAGCCAGTTCTCCTCGGCGGGCCATTTTCGAGCTGGACAGCGACCAGGCGATGATCGTGACGGTCCCGGACGCCCCCCGCAGCGTCGCCCCGTATCAGGGAATCCAGCTCGGCAGCAGGTGGTATGTGTCGCTGGACTACGTCAACCATCAGACCAGCCTCACCGCCGAGCAGGCGCGCACGGACCCGGACGGGATGCTGCGCTTCGTGATCAGCGAGCGGGACCCGGGCGTCGCCAACTGGCTGGAGACCACCGGCCACCGGCGCGGCTACAGCTCGTGCGGTGAAACCGTGCGGTTCAGGCGGCTGGCGCGACGCTCACGTCGAGGGTGAGGGTTTCGGCGCCGGGATCGTAGTCGCCGGGGTCCCCTTGCAGCGCGAACTCGATGGCCGCGAGGCTGTCGCGTTCGGCTTCTTCGCGGGTGGCGGTACCGCCGCCGTTGATGTGCAGGGCTGGCACGCGATAGTGCCAGTTGCTGGCCTCATCGTCGTAGAACAGCTCTACCCGCAACAGGCTCATACGGCAATCCTACAGTTTCCGCAGTTCATCAGTCGTGTACCCGTAGTCCTTGGCGACCCTCGCCAAGGCCGGTCCGCCGAGGTCCACGCCGTCATGGTAGGCCCAGATCCGCTGCCGGTTCCCCTTGGCGAGCACGCGGTGAGAGCCTGATCGCCTGGTCTCGATCCACCCGTCCCGCTTGAGCGCCGCGAGCACGCGCGCAGCCTTGGCCATGACCCAGCACGGTAGGGCATGCCGCGGACAAAGAGCCGGGGCAGTTCGGGCTCATGATCTGCTACGACCCGGAGTTCCCGGAATGAGTGCGGCTCGCCGCGCTGAGCGGCGCTGGACTTTGGGCGCGCGGGCTGGAGTGCTTCACCGCCGCCCGCGCCCGCCACGACCCGGCCCGGTTCTGCGACGTCGGCTACGAGGACTTCGCCGCCGACCCGGCCGGCACCGTGGAGCGCGTGTATGACCGGTTCGGGCTGACGCTGACCGGGCAGGCGGCCGATGCCATGCGCGCGCTGCGGGCCGGCGGCCGCGGCGGGCAGCCGGCCCACAGCTACGCGCTGGCGGACTTCGGGCTCACCGGCGAGCAGCTGGACGAGCGGTTCGCCGGCTGCCAGCACCACCGCGGCTAGCGGCCGGCGCGCTATCCGAACAGCGCCGCCATCCGCTGCATCAGCTCCTGCGGGCCGACGTCCTCCACATGCGTGGCGACAATCCAGCCGTGCCCGAACGGGTCGAT
>JAIRTY010000619.1 GCA_031254715.1 Nocardiopsaceae bacterium
GTCGGACCGAAATAACCATTACACCAGGTCACATAATATCTGTCTTCCAGCCAACAAACACGTGGATCATATGGCAGACCCGCCGGCGGCACGCCAGCGCTGCAGCAGCCGGAATGGCCTGACCGTGACCGGCTCGCGGCGGTTGTGAGCAGCCTGGAGAAGGTGCCGCCGCTGGTGTTCGCCGGGGAGTGCGACCAGCTGAAGGAGCGGCTGGCCTCGGTTGCGCGTGGTGAGGCATTCCTGCTTCAGGGCGGCGACTGCGCGGAAACGTTCGCTGGCACGACTGCCGACAGCATCCGGGGGAAGCTGCGGACGCTCCTGCAGATGGCCGTCGTGCTCACCTATGCCGCCAGCGTGCCGGTGGTAAAGGTCGGCAGGATGGCGGGCCAGTTCGCCAAGCCCAGGTCGGCACCGGCCGAGGTCAGGGATGGCATGGAGCTTCCTGTCTACCGGGGAGACGCGGTCAACGGGGTGGAGTTCACCGCCGCGGCGAGGACGCCCGAGCCTGGCCGGCTGCTCGATGCGTACCACTGCTCGTCGGTCACGCTGAACCTGTGCCGGGCCTTCGCCAGCGGCGGGTACGCCGACCTTCGCCAGATACACGCCTGGAACCAGGATTTCGTCGCCCGCAGCCCGGCCGGGCAGCGCTACGAGCGGCTGGCCGGCGAGATCGACCGGGCGATCGCGTTCATGCATGCTTGCGGGGCAGATCCGGAAGAGTTCCGCGCGGTCGAGTTCTACTCCAGTCACGAGGCGCTGCTCCTCGACTATGAGCGAGCGCTGACCAGGATCGACTCGCGGAGTGGGCTTCCCTACGACCTGTCGGCCCACCTGCTGTGGATCGGGGAGCGCACCCGCGATCCCGGTGGCGCTCACGTCGAGTTCGCGCGCCAGATCCGCAATCCGGTAGCTGTCAAGATCGGCCCGTCGGTTACCGCGCAGGACGTGCTCGCACTGATCGCCGCGCTCGACCCGGACCGCGAACCTGGCCGGCTCACCCTGGTCACGCGGATGGGCGCCGGCCGGGTGCGCGACGCGCTGCCGCCGCTGGTGGAAAAGGTGACGGCCAGCGGCGCCGAGGTCATCTGGGCGTGCGACCCGATGCACGGCAACACCGTCGAGGCCGCCAGCGGCCACAAGACCCGGTATTTCGACAGCGTGCTCGATGAGGTCACCGGCTTTTTCGAGGTGCACCGCGCGCTCGGCACCCACCCGGGCGGCATCCATATCGAGTTCACCGGCGACGACGTCACCGAATGCATAGGCGGCGGGCAGCACATCGCAGAAGCTGACTTGAGCCACCGGTACGAGACCGCCTGCGATCCCAGGCTTAACCGCCGCCAGTCCCTCGACCTGGCCTTTCTCGTCGCCGACCGGTACCGCCAGCACCTGAGCTCGGAGCGCGCCTGACCACGCCCAGGCAGCCAGCGGCCCCGCACCAACGGGAAGCTGATCGGCGCGGCGGGCGCCGGACCCACCAGCTCGGCCGTCACACCGGGCGGGCCCGGGAGGGCACCCCGGGGCGTCTCTGTCATCCAGCGCGGCCGGCTTTCTCCCGGACACCGGCACTTCGGATCAGCCACTTCCCGGACCCGCACCCGCGACGATACGCCCGCACCCACCAGCGTCCCAAAGTCCTCCGCGCCGCACGCCGCTCAACCTCTGGCGGATGTGATGTGATCGACCGTCAACGGCACACGTTCGGGCTGGATAGGACCAGGGAGTGGTAGATGGGCGTGGTGGTGTCCCGGGACGGCACGTCGATTGCCTACGACCGCCGGGGCAGCGGCCCGGCGGTCATCCTGGTCGGCGGCGGCCTCGATGACGGGTCCGAGAATGCGCCGCTTGCGGCCGCCCTCGCGGGCCGGTTCACAACCTACAATTACGCCCGTCGGGGCCGTGGTGGCAGTGGTGATACCCAGCCCTACGACGTGGTGCGCGAGATCGAGGATATCGATGCCCTGATCACCGAGGCCGGCGGGCGGGCACACCTGTTCGGGGTCTCCTCGGGAGGAATGTTCGCGCTGGAGGCGGCCGCGGCCGGGCTTGCAGCCGCGCGTGTCGCCGTTTATGACGTTCCGTACGACACCGCAAGCGACGCCACGCAACGATACGACCAGTACCGTGAGGAACTCGGCGCGGCGCTAGCGGAAGGCCGGCGCGGTGATGCGGTCGCGCTGTTCATGCGCGTGGCGGGGTCATCGGAGGAGGAAATCTCGGGCGCCAGGACGTCGCCTTACTGGCCGGGTGCGGAGGCCCTCGCGCACACGCTCGCCTATGACGCGGCATTGTACGGACCGCCGCCAGCCGGGCGCCTTGCGGCAATCTCGCAGCCTGTGCTCGTCGCGACCGGTGAAGCCACCAGCGCGCATCGAGTCGGCGAACCGTCTGACCACTTCTTCGCGGCGGCTGCCGATGCTGTCGCGGCCGGCATTCCCAACGCCAACCTGGTAACGCTGCCGGGGCAAGGGCATGTGGTCGACCCGGACGTGATGGCTCCGGTGCTGGACCGCTTCTTCCGCGTTGACGGCTGAGTCTTCTCGCGCCTGGCGACGGCTGGCACCCACCAAAAAATGGCCCAGCTCAGGACCTCGCGGCAGAAACGCGGGATGAGCGCACGGTTCAGGCGATCACTTGCAGGGCCAGGTCCCGGGCGCGCTCGAGTTCCGCATCGTCGGTGAACAGTTCACGGTTGTTGTTGCCAGCGTTGAGGAAGGCGTCGATCCGGAAGGCATCGCCAAAGGGGTCGCCGGAGTTCGCGATTGCCAGCTCGGCGGCAAGAAAGTCCAGCCACTGGCGCTTCAGCCTCCGCACGGCATCAGCGACCGGCCCGTCACGGTGGCCGTACTCGACGGTGGTGGCCGCGACGAAGCACCCGCCAGGGAAAGTGCTCGCCGTCAGGTACGCGACCCATGCGTCAAGGAGTGCTCGCAGGCGATCCTTGCCGGGCTCGGCGGCCAGCGCGGGTGCGATGACGGCTTCGCGGTAAACCTGTGCTGCCTCGTTGACGGCTGCAACCTGGATTGCCTCCCGGTTGCCGAAGACGGTGAGGATGCCGCTCTTGCTCACCCCGGTCTGAGCAGCCAGTGAGCCGACGGTGATCGAGTCCAGCCCATGGGTGGTCGCAATGTCGGCGGCTTTGCGCGCGACCTTCCGGCGTGTCGCGTCGCCGCGGGCACGGCGTCGGTCCGCAGCACCGTCGGAAGCCACACCCCGACTCTATGCGACCGACTGGACGTGAACCCTGTTGTAGAGATACGTTCAGCGGGAAGGCGACCGAACGGTCGCATAACCGGGAGGTCTGCTGATGGGCGCCGGCTACGAGCCATTGCTCGAGGACACCGTTGAGATTTCCGCAGCGCCAGCGGGGGTCTGGGAACTCGTGAGCGACGTACGCCGGATCCCAGAGTGGAGTCCGCAGGTGGACTCCACTCGGCTCCGAGAGGGGCACGACCGGGTTGAGCTGGGTGCGCAGTTCACCAACCGCAACAGTCACGGCGACCTGGTGTGGACCACGCACGGGGAAATCGTCCGGTTCGAGGTCGAGCGGGAGATGGCCTTCCGGATCAAGGAGAACTGGGTGATCTGGTCCTTCCAGCTCGAATCCACGAACGAGGGCGGTACGCGGCTCACCCAGCGCCGCGAGACACCCGACGGCATCTCTGACCTGTCGCTGGAGCTCACTGACGGCTACATGGGCGGGCAGGCGGAGTTCACCAAGACCCAGCGTGCGGGAATGAGGCAGACGCTGGAGGGGATCAAGGCCGCAGCGGAAGCCTGATTCACAGCGGGCGGCGACGGACTCACGGGAGGGATGCACCAGCCGATCGCTCAGCGGCATGCGCGAGCGTTTGGCCGCGGCTGAGCGCCCCGGAGCGTGTTACGTTGGGCGCGTTAGAGGCCCTTCGCGCGACGGACGCGTCTGCCCTCGTCGTGCGGAAGGAGTCGTGGCTGATGCCGCGTCTTTATGGTCCCGGGCATTTCACCGAGGACCCTTATTCACAGGTCGTTTCGCCGCACGGCATTCCGGTGGACGATCTCGTTTCTGTCCTGCAGAAGGACATCAGGCGCGGCCGCACCGGCAACGCCGTGCTCGCGGCCTACGAGATGGTCATAACCTCGGCGGATGTCGCTCAGCACCTGTGGCGGCGGCTGCGGATCATCGCGGTTGAAGACGTGGGGATGGGGCTGCCGCTCGGGCCGGTGCTGATCGACGTGCTGCACCGCAACTTCGATGCCGTTCCGGGCGGGGACTGGATGATGGCCTGTCACGCCGTGCGCCTGCTCGCTTGCGCGCCCAAGGACCGCACAAGTTCCGAGCACGCCGACTGGGCCGCCGTGAAGGTCGCTGCCGGACAGGCGCTGGCCGAGGTCCCCGACTACGCCCACTGCGTGCACACCCGCGCCGGTCAGGAGCTGGGGCGCGGCCTGATGGACTGGTGGGGCAACGGCGCTCACGTGCGCGGCGAACTGTCCTCAGCCGATCACCGCTACCGTGAGGAACTGATCGAGATCCACCGCCGCGACGAAGCGGAGAACGGGACCGCGCCTCGCCCATCCGGCTGGGCAAGCACCACGCAGTCCCCGGCGGCGGCTGAGATGTAGGCATCGCCTGCGCACGCTCACCGGCGAGATCCTCAGCCTGGATATCGCGCACCGGGAGCGGCATTGTGCCTTGGCGGAGAGGCGGGGCAGGAGGCCACCTGGTGGGTGGCGGCGTCATTCCTCAAGCAGGCCTGCGGCGGCGAATGCCTTGTGGTAGATGTCCCGGATGACTTGCTGCTTGCGGGCGTTGTACTGCATCACGTGCTCGCCGCCTGCGTTGGCCTCGGATGCCGCCTGGTGCTTCGCGGCGGCGTAGCGGTCACGGTCGGCGGGGTTGCCACGCAGCCAGTCGCGGAAGATCCGGTGCCTGATCGGCTCGGGGCTGTCGTACCCGAAGACATGCAGGTTGCAGCGAGGCTCGTCGGCCACTAGCGCCCGGTGACGATGCCACCAGGGCTGGCGGATCACCAGCCGGAAACCGATCGCCTCCAGCGCGGGCACGTAGTCCTGCTCGCGGTCGGGATCAGCCACCGTCAGGTCAATGTCGATGACGGGCTTGGCCGCCAGGCCCGGCACTGAGGTGGAGCCCACATGGTCAAGCTGGAGCGCCCGCCAGCCCAGGGCCTCCCGGATCCGGCCCGCAAGGTAGTCGTAGCGCCGCGGCCAGGCGGGGTCGGGGCCGGTTACTTCAATGCCGGTGGCCGGGGCGGCGCCGGGCACCCACGAATCGGCCCCCGGGGGTAGCGGGGAATCGTCGAAGGACACGATCTCAGCTCGGCTGGGCACCGGGGCAGTCTATTGCCCGCTCATCAACACAATCGTCAGCTCGGATCTCGCGCTCCAGAAGCGGCAGTGCGTCCGTAGCGCGCGCTTAGCCGCCGCTCCGAGCCGTGGGCGATGCGGGCGCAGGGACCGGCATATGTTCGGGACCCCTGGCAGCTCCAGCGGGGCGTTATCCCTGCTGGCCCTGGCTGCTTTGCGCCAGGCGCAGAATCTCCTCGAATGCCTCCACGTTCCCCATCGCGTCGTTGACGGGATTGTGGTCATGGACTGTTCTTCTGAACCGTTTCCAGCTTTGGGTTTCGCTCCAGTTCCGGTTGAGGCCGGCCCAGAAGTCACTGATGCGGCGGCCAGAGTGCCCGAATGGGTTGTCCATCCCAGCCCGGTCGAACATGCCAGCTATCCACTGCCAGTCATAGGCAGGGTTGTCGCTCACAAAGACAGGCCGGCTGTTGCCGAGGTGCTCGTAGAGCCAGGCCGCAAACCTCTCAGCAACTTCCCTATCGCTCGCTACGCGCTCGCCGACGATGCTGATCGCCGGGTTGCCCGGGTCCGGCGTCGCGCCGAACAGGCGCCCGTGGAAGGTGTCACGCGTGTCGTAGTGAACGGCCCCGAACTCGGTCAGCACACCGTGCACCGGGCTGGTGCCGCGGGCCTCACAGTCGACGAAAATCCATGGTGTCTTCTTGCTCATCCTTCCCGCATTATCCCCAAGATCAGGCCAGCAGCGGCAGGATGAGGCGGCCGGGTCATCCTCGCCAGAGCGCAAACGCCGGGTCAGGCGCTTGCGTAGACCTCGCGGATGTCAAGTGTCAGCGGGGTGACCCCCGGCAGTGCCGGGAGTGGATAGGCGGCCGCGGCCTCGGCATGTTCCCTGGTCTGGAAGACGATGACGGACATGCCGATGCCATCGACCGGCTCCAGCCAGTACGCGCTGACAAATCCAGGCGCCTTCGGCACCAGGTCCAGCCGCATGCCGGGCAGTGCCGCCCGGGCCACGCCGGGATCCTCGACGCGGACGGTGGCCACCACTGCATGCATGGGCCCGAGTGTCCAGGCGGCCGTGGATCACGTCAACAGAGTTACGGCCCAGCGGCCGGATGGCCAGCAACACAGCGCCCACACGCTCGGAGCCGCCGATCTTGCTGAACCGCCTCTGGGTGGCCGCGCAGTCTTCGCACCCGTAGCTCGGTCGGCGGCATGACCGCGCACCTGGATGACGATGATGGGCCGTATAGGTCGTGTCACACCGCTCGACGCCGCTCAAGTGCCCGCAACCGCCGGTCGAACGACACGCGTGCCTGCTTCAGTAGGTCGTGCGCCCGGCACGGCGCCTCCATTAGGCAAACGTCAGCCGGCCCGTCCCGGGAATGCGGATGACGTGGTTCTCCCCGATGTACCGCAGCCGCTGCCGGTCGAGACGGGTTGAGTCACCCGCGCCGCTCGAGGACGGCGAGGTCGCGTTCGGCGTACAGGCGGTGCAGCCACTCCTCGATGAGGATCGTGCGCAGGCAGCGGCGTACTGGGTAGCTGCCCGCCGGCGGGTAGCCCGGCGGCGGCACCGGGTCGGTCTGGCCGCCGGCCACGTCGTCGGTAAGCGTCGTGATGACCTCGTGAACGGTGGCCATGCGGTCGGCGCGCAGTTCGAGCACCTCGTCCAGGGATGGTCGCGCGCCCCGGTCATTCGGCACGCTCGGGTCGGGCTCCGCCTCGTCGTGCGGGAGGCCGAGCGGGCTGTATGGTTCCGGGAGGCCGAGGATCGCGCGGCGCACCCACGCGTCGGTAGCGAACACGAGGTGGCGCAGCGTCTCGATGAACGACCACTCGCCGTCGACCCGCTCGTGCAGCAAGTCGCGCGGCAACCGCTTGGCCCGCTCGACGGTCGGGGGCCACAACCGTTCGATGATCGACCACCCCTCGCGGAAGCCGTCCGCGTCGACCGGGTCGAGCTTCGTCCGTTCCGGGTAGCGCCGATTCAGTTCGGCCTCGACGAGCGGCACAATGTCGACGCCGTTGATTCGGAGGTTGCGGATCTCGCCGTCGACGTCGACATCCTCCAACCACGCGCCGCGTAGCGTCGCGCCGGTGAAGTACACGTTGCGGAACCACGCGCGGCTGAAGTCGACCTGCTCGAACCGCGCGCCGGAGAGGTCCTGCTTCACGAACTCGGCCATGCGCACAGCCTGCCACCCGGTTCCGACATCGGGTGATGCTCATCGCGCTCCGCGCGCAGAGCGCACCGTCGCCGACCAGGTTGTCAGCGGGGATCAATCACCTATGATCGCATCTTCATGCGACTGTCGATCTAACCTCTTCTCGGCAAGATCGTCGGCTCGGGTCTCGCGCACCAGGAGCGGCATGCGCGGGAGAGCGTTCGCTACGCGCTCTGTGCCCAGTCGGCGGCTGGCAGGGACATGTAGACCCCCACAAGGCGCGTTCTAGCCGCCTCAACGATGGCTTCGCACAGCTCACATCTGTCTTGCCGGTTATCAGCTCGGCTTGCGAACCACTTCGACCGGATCTCTACGACGAGGTCGAGACCGTGATCACGGCTGCGCAGCCGGTCCGGCCGGCGGCTCGGGGTAGCGGCGCTGGTCGTCGTAGGCGGGTGGTTCGCGGTAGCGGCGCTGGTCGTCGTAGGCGGGTGGTTCGCGGTAGCGGCGCTG
>JAIRTY010000694.1 GCA_031254715.1 Nocardiopsaceae bacterium
CCCGCTCCCGCCCCCGGCGCCGCCCCCGGACGGTAGTCGAGCCGGCCGAAGAACAGCGGCGCGTCCGGGATGTCCCGCAGTGCCTCCGACCGCCGGTACAGGTCTGCCTTGAGGTACTCCTCCGACACCCGGTCGCCCGCCATGGCCGGCAGGGACAGGACGTGCTCGCGCATGAGCCGGAGGAATCTGCGGGAGGCCGCGAGGTGCTCCCGTTCGGCGGCGAGCACGGGATCAGCCGGGCTGGCCGCCGATGGTGATGGGTCGGGGGAACGGTCGGTCCCGGGGCGCTGGGATTGCGCCCGGCCGGCGGCGCGCATGGCTGATCACCTCGCTGGCAGCGGGAAAAGGGGAGCCGTCGAGCCTAACAGCGGGCGTGCGAGGAGGTCACCTGGTTTTCTGGCGCCCCGGGCCGGTGGAGGCGGCCGCCCCGGCGCTGGTGGCGAACCGCCGCGGCACCACCGCGAGCGCGACCAGCAGGGTGGCCGCGCCGGCCACGGCCAGCCCGAGATAGACGTCGTGGGTGCCGGCCGAGATGGCATCGCGCAGGTACCCGGCGGCGGCCGGGCCGAGCCGGCCCGGCCGGGCCAGGGCGCCGCTGACGCCGCTCACCCCGTGCGGCAGCCGCCGGGCGAGCGCGGCCGGGGCCGCCGAGAGCCTGCCGGCCAGGGCGGTGTTGAAGATCGCGCCGAATATCGCGGCCCCCACGGCCTGGCCGAGATAGCGGCAGAACATCACGGTGCCGGTGACCACCCCGCGCTGTTCCCAGGTGACCGTGGCCTGCGGGCCGACCACGGTGCACACCGAGATCAGGCCCAGCCCGAAGCCGAGCACGAAAGTGCTGGCCGCCGGCAGCCACACCGGCGGCCGCGGCGGGCCCGCCAGGAAGGCAATGACCGCGGCCAGGCAGATCGCCGCCCCGGCCAGCTCGGTGTCACGGAAGCCGATGCTCAGGAAGAACCGGCCTGACTGGGACGAGGCGAGCGGCCAGCCGATGCTCATGGTGGCCAGCACCGCCCCGGCGGCCACCGCGCCCAGGCCCAGCACGGCCTGGCCGAAGGTGGGCAGGAACGTGCTCGGCCCGATGACCAGCAGCCCGAGCCCGAGCGCGGTGAACCCGGAGCCGGCCAGCACCCGGCGGCGCCAGAACCACGGCGGCACGATCGGCTCCGCCGCCCGCCGTTCCGCCGCCACCGCCGCGGCGGTGGCCAAAACGGCCACCGCGAGCACCGCGATGCTCGGCGGCGACAGCCACGGCCAGGCCACCCCGCCCTGCAGCAGCCCGAAGATGAGCGCACCCGCTGCCACCAGCACCGTGACCGCGCCCGCGACATCGATCCGGTGCCGGGCCCTGGCCACCTGCTCATGCAGGTACCGGCCCACGAGGACGAGCGCGACCGCCCCCAGTGGCAGATTGATCAGGAAGATCCAGCGCCAGGACACGTACTGGGCCAGCGACCCGCCCAGGGTGGGCCCGAACACCGCCGAGATGCCCCACACGCTCGACAGCCAGCCTTGCACCCGGCCGCGTTCCTCCAGCTCGTACAGGTCACCGGCGAGGGTGTTGACGGTCGCCATGATCGCCCCGGCACCAAGGCCCTGCAGTCCGCGGAAGCAGATCAGGCTCACCATGCTCCAGGCCGAGGCGCACAGCGCGGACCCGGCCAGGAAGATGAGCGTGCCCGCGATCAGGACCGGCTTGCGCCCCCACAGGTCCGCGAGCTTCCCGTACACCGGGATGCTGACCGTCTGGGTCAGCAGGTAGCCCGAGAACACCCAGCTGAAAAGCGAGAACCCGCCGAGGTCACCGACCAGCTGCACGATGGCGGTGGAGACGATCGTGTTGTCCATCGCCGACAGCGCCATGGCGACCATGAGCGCAATCAGCACCGGGCGGCGGTGCGCGGGAGGGGGCGGCGCGGCCGCCGGCGTGACGGAAGCAGGCATCTGTCCGGAGCCTAAACGGGGCATAGCGTGCCCGGCCGGCCGGGGCCTACCGCCGCAACCTGGCACGATCCGGTCATCCAGAGCACAATGACCGGGTGGTCGCCGCTGCCATCCCTCCCGCGCCCCAGCCGCTGCTGTCAGTGCGCGGGCTCGCGGTCCGGTTCGGCCCGCTGCATGCCCTGGACCGGGTGAACTTCCAGGTGGACGAGGGCGAACTGGTGGCGCTCGCGGGCGAGAACGGCGCGGGCAAGACCACGCTGGTGCGCTGCCTGGCCGGTGACATCGCCCCGGACGACGGCCAGGTGATGCTGGCTGGCCGGCCGGTGCCGGCCGATCCGTCGGCGGTGCTGCGGCGCGGGGTCGCGGTGGTATGGCAGGACCTGGCGCTCTGCGACAACCTGGACATCGCGGCGAACCTGCTGCTCGGGCGGGAGGGCCGGGGGTTCCTGCTGTCGGAGACCCGGCAGCGGGCCGAGGCGGCCGGCCTGCTGCGGGCGCTGGGGATCCCGCTTCAGGTCACCGCCCGCAACGTGCGCACGCTGTCGGGCGGCCAGCGGCAGCTGCTGGCGGTGGCGCGGGCGATGGGCTGCCGTCCGAAGCTGCTGGTGCTGGACGAGCCGACCGCCTCGCTGGGCCTCACCGAGGGCCCGCAGGTGGAGGAGCTCATCACCACCCTGCGGCAGCAGGGCACCACGATCCTGCTGGTCTCCCACGACATCGAGCAGATGTTCCGGCTGGCCGACCGGATCGTGGTGCTGCGCCGCGGCCGGGTGGCGGGAGAGGTCCGGCCGGACGCCGCCCACCCGGACGAGGTTGCCGCGCTGGTGTCGGGCCAGCGGGTGGACTCGTCCCCGCGGCGGCAGCTCACCCGGCTGCACGGGCTGGCCGACCGGCTGGCGTCGGCGGACCCCTCGAGCAGCCTGTCGCTGATCCTCTCCGCGCTGGGGGCCGCGCTCGGCACCGGGCAGCTGTGCATCCACCTGCGCGAGCCCGGCGACGAGCTGGTCTGTGCCGCCTCGCTGGGCCTGCCGCCCCCGCTGCTGCAGGCCTGGTCCCGGCTGAGCTACGGGGCGGCGGGCGGGCCGGCCGGGCTGGCCGCGGTCACCGCCGGGGTGGTGGTGGACGACAACGTGCGCGCTGCCGCCGCCTGGGCGCCGTTCCTCGAGCTGGCCCGGGCCGCCAAGATCAGCAGCTCGTGGGCGGTGCCCGTGCTCGGGCCCGGCGGCCTGACCGGCGTCATCACCGTGCTGCGGCCGGTCACCGGGCGGCCGCAGCCGGACGAGCTCGACCTGGCGTCGGTGTACGCCGGGTATGCGGCGAGCGCGGTGGAGCGGGACCGGCTGCTGGAGCAGGTGACCGCGCGGAACCGGGTGCTGGAGACGATCCGGGAGATGCTGCAGACCCTGGCCGGCCCCATCCCGGTGCCGGAAGGGCTGG
>JAIRTY010000715.1 GCA_031254715.1 Nocardiopsaceae bacterium
GCGGACGGGGTGCTGGCCGGGCTGCGCAACCCGCGGCTGCTGCGGCTGGCCCTGGTGTTCGCCACCTCCGCGGTGGCCGCCGGCGTGCTGGTCACATTCGTGCCCCTGGCCGTCACGACCGCTACCGCGACCGCCGCGCTGTTCGCCCAGCCCGCCGCGGCCACCGCGGCCCGGTGGGCCGCGGGACGGATCGGAGACAGCCGCGGTCACGCCCGGCTGCTGGGCCCCGGCGTGGTGCTGTCGGCCGCGGGCATGGCCCTGCTCGCCGCGGTCCACGTGCCCGCGGCGGTGGTCGGCGGCGCGGCCTGCTTCGGCACCGGCTTCGGGATCTTGCAGAACGCGACCCTGGCCATGATGTATGCCCGCGCTCCCCGCGGCGCCTACGACGCGGTCAGCGCGATCTGGAACACCGCCTGGGACGCTGGCATGGGCGCGGGCGCGGCTGTCATCGGCCTGCTCGCCGCAACCGTGGGCTACCCGGCCGCGTTCGTGATCACCGCGGCCCTGGTCCTGCCTGCCTTGGTCCCCGTACTACGTGAGCAGTCACGGCCGGCGCATACGGCTACGCCCGGCCGCCCGGAACGCAACACCACACGATAAACACATCACAAGGAAGGACACACCGATGAATGCCGCTTTCGAGACTGTCAGATCGGCTGACGGCACCACGCTCGCTGTCGGGCGGGCCGGCCAGGGCCCGCCCGTGATCCTGGCCGGCGGGGCGTTCAACGACCGGTCTACCGTCGCCGGACTGGCCGCCGTGCTGTGCGCGGACTTCACCGCGGTGACCTACGACCGGCGCGGCCGCGGCGCCAGCGGCGACATCGGCAGCTACGCGGTCGAACGCGAAGTCGAAGACCTCGCCGCCGTGATCAGCTACGCGGGCGGGCCGGCCGGGGTGTTCGGGCATTCCTCGGGGGCGGTCCTGGCCCTGGAAGCAGCCGCCCGCGGCCTGGACATCACCAAGGTCGCGGCCTATGAGCCGACCTACGTGATCGAGGGCACCCGGCCGCGGCCGGGCGATGACCTGGCCGACCGCCTTCGGGTGCTCCTGGACGACGGTGACCGCGACGGGGCAGTGGCGCTGTTCCAGGCCGAAGTCGTTTGCCTGCCCGGTCAGATCATCGACGGTATGCGCGGCAGCCCCATGTGGGGCTGGTTCACCGGGCTCGCCCATACCCTGCCCTGCGACGTGATCTTGTGCGGGCCAGGGATGCGGCTGCCGACCGGGCGGCTCGCGGGTATCACCGCCCCGGTGCTGGCGGTCGGCGGCGGCGCGAGCCCGCCGTGGCTGCCGGCCGCCGCCCGCGCCGTCGCCGACACCGTCCCGGGCGGACGCTACGTCACCCTCGACGGTCAGGACCACGGCGTCCTCCAGCAGCCCGACGCGCTCCACCCCCTGCTCACCAGCTACTTCCGGCCCGAGTAGGCAGCTACCGCCGGCCCGGCGGTGACCGGCTCGGGACCGGGCCGGGTGACGCGCTGGTCTGCCTGTCCGAGCTGGTCACCAACGTCCTGCGCCATTCCCGCTGCGATCGAATAGGCATCTGACCGGGCTGCGGCGGCGACGCGCGCGCGGGCGGTAACTGCGATGATTGTCGGGTGCCTGATGCTTTCCCGCCGTCCGGCGACGACCCGGTGACCGGCGACGACCTGCCGCGCGGCGGTTCGCAGCCAGTTACGACCTGGCGGCTGGCCAGCCCCGTGGAAACCAGCGCCCCACCGCCTGCGCACGGTGCCAGCCCGGGGGGCCAACCCCCCCAGGCCCCCCCGCACGGTGCCAGCCCGGGGGGCCAACCCCCGCTGACGCGCCGGGCCCGGCTGTGGGGGGCGGCCGAATCGGCCGGGATCCCGCTGCGGACCATCCTCACCGCCGTCACCGTGGTGGTCCTGTTCTACCTGGCCGGGAAGCTGGTCTACCACCTGCGGGACATCATCCTGCTGGTTGTGCTGGCCGCTTTCATCACGGCGCTGCTGAACCCGCTGGTGGTCGCGCTGCAGCGGTGGCGGATCAAGCGGCGGGGCCTGGCCGTGACCGTGGTGGTGACCTGGGGCCTGCTGGTGTTCGTCGGCCTCGCCATCGCGTTCGGGTACCCGCTGGCGAACGGGTTCACCCACCTTGCCCATGCCCTGCCGTCCTACGTGAGCTCGGTCGAGCACGGCCAGGGCTGGCTGGGGCACCTGGTCCGCCAGTACCACATCCAGACCTGGGTCCAGCAGAACGCGCCCAAGCTGGTCAACCTGGGCCAGGGGCTTGCCAAGCCCGCGCTGAGCCTGGGCAAGGGCGCGATCACGCTCGTGCTGGCGCTGCTGACGATTTTCGTGCTGGTGATCCTGCTGCTGCTGGAAGGCCCCAAGATGCGGGCCGGCCTGCTGGGCATGATGGTCCCGGAGCGGGCGGAGCGCTACGCCCGGATCGCCCGGCAGGTCAACCGGTCGGTCAGCGGCTACATGCTGGGGAACTTCCTGACCTCGCTCATCGCCGGGCTCGTGGTGCTGGTGACGCTGCTGGCGACCGGGGTGCCGTTCCCGTTCCTGTGGGCGCTGTGGGTGGCGCTGGTCGACTTCCTCCCGCTGATCGGCGGCGCGCTGGCGGGCATCCCCACGATCTTGTTCGCGCTCGGCCACTCGCTGGTGGCCGGGATCGTCACGCTGGTCGCGTTCCTGGTGTACACGCAGATCGAGAACCACATCCTGAACCCGATCGTGATGAGCAGGACGGTCCGGGTGAACCCGCTGCTGGTGCTGGTGTCGATCCTGGTCGGGGCGTCGATCGGGGCCTGGATCGGGGGCATATTCGGCGGCTTCGTCGCCGCGCTCATCGCCATCCCGGCAGCTGGCGCGCTGCAGGTGGTCGTGCTCGAGATCTGGCAGTCCACCGCCCCGGACAGGACGGCCGGCCCGCCGGAATGACCCCCCGGCGGCCCAGCGGCACCAACTGGGCGGGCAATGTCAGGTTCAGCGCCCGCGAGCTGCGAAGGCCGGCCAGCATTACCGAGCTCCAGGACCTAGTCGCCGGCAGCGACCGGGTGCGGGCGCTGGGCACCGGCCACTCCTTCAGCCTGCTCGCCGATACCACCGGGGTGCTGGTCAGCACCGCCGGGCTGCCGCGGGTGACCGACATCGACCGGGCCCGCCGCACGGTCACGGTGGGCGGCGGCGTCAGGTACGGGGAACTCGCCACCCGGCTGCACCCGGCCGGGCTCGCCCTGCCCAGCATGGCCTCGCTGCCGCACATCTCGGTGGCGGGCGCGTGCGCGACCGCCACCCACGGGTCAGGGAACACGGCCGGCAACCTCGCGACCGCCGTGGCGGCCATGGAACTGGTCACCGCGGACGGCAGCCTGATCACGCTGGCGCGGGACACCGATGGCGAGCAGTTCGCCGGCGCGGTCGTCAGCCTCGGCTGCCTCGGCGTCGTCACCCGGCTCACGCTGGAGCTGGTGCCCGCCTTCGAGATCGCTCAGTACGTGTGCGAGGACATCGCGGCCGCCGAGGTGAGCAGGCACTTCGACGAGGTCTTCGGCAGCGCGTACAGCGTGAGCGTGTTCACCCGCTGGCAGGCCGGCCGGGATGTCAAGGTCTGGCTCAAGCACTGTCCCGGCGCCCCCGGGGACCCCGCGCCGCCGCCGCGCGGACGGTCCTGGCTGGGTGGCAGGCCGGCCGACGGCCCGCGGCACCCGATCCCCGGCCTGGACCCGGCCGCGGCCACCGGGCAGCTCGGCGTCCCCGGACCGTGGTACGAACGGCTGCCGCACTTCCGGCTCGCCTTCACCCCCAGCAGCGGGGACGAGCTGCAGTCGGAGTACCTGCTGCCCCGGGCCGCCGCGGCGGACACGCTGGCCGCCGCCGCGGGCCACGGCGAACGGCTGGCGCCGGTGCTGCAGGTCTGCGAGATCCGCACCGTGGCCGCGGACGAGCTGTGGCTGAGCCCGAGCTACCGGCGTGACACCGTGGCGCTTCATTTCACCTGGATCCGCGACCAGGGCGCGGTGGCGCCGGTGCTCGCCGGGCTGGAACGCGATCTCGTCCCGCTGGGAGCAGGCCGCACTGGGGGAAGGTGTCGGGCATCCCGCCGGCGACCGTTCGGGAAATGTATCTCCGCCTGCCGGATTTCGCGGCGCTCGCCCGCCTCCATGACCCGGCCGGGACCTTCGCGAACGACCTCACGGCGCAACTCTTCGCCACTTCCGAACGGTCTGGTGCCCGGCCCGGCTCGCCTCATTAGGCGGACGTGGTGCGCTCATCCGGACGTGCGTGCGTGCGGAGGCCGGCGGATCGGGTCGGGGCTGGGGGAATCTCCGAACGTTCGCCGGCGCCGGTTCCTTGCATAGAGCGCCTTGTTTTGCCGTTCCCGTGACGTCCGCCAT
>JAIRTY010000720.1 GCA_031254715.1 Nocardiopsaceae bacterium
CGGGGAGGCCGCGTCGCTGCGGATCCGCCGCGTGCAGTTGCTGGGCCAGCTCCTCGAACCTGATCGTGCTCCCGGGCGGCGCGAGCGCCAGCAAGTCGGCCAGGAAGTTGCCGTTCACCAGGTAAAAAAGGTCTTCTTGCAGCACGTCCATGGTCACGGCCGCGTCGTCGTCGCCAGCCCTGCGCTGCCGCCGCACGTACCGGATGCGGTCGTGGTCTAGGCGCCAGCCTGTGACCTCAACCGGCAAGTCGGCCAGGAGGCTAGGTGAGGCCACCAAAGCGTCCCCGATCCGGCCGAGCATGGCGAGGTTGAGCCTGGTGTGGCTGCGCCATGGCCGACCGGGCACCTGCACGTCAAGCAACGAACCGCTCTCAGGCTCGAAGGTTCCGAGGGCGACCGCGGTGAGCGTGCTGAACGGGCTGGTCTTGTACACCATGCGGTAGAGGTACTCGAGCAGCGAACGTTCCTGGCGCCGCTCACGCTTGGTCAGTTCCTCGGGGTCAGCCTCTAGGTATCTGGACAGATACCGGTCGAGCGACGGGGAGGCCAGCAGGAGGCCCCCTCGCAGTGCCACGTCGCTGCCCAGTTTTCGCAGGTGCATCCGCCGTTGATCGATCTCGGCTGCCAGCACCGCCGCGCCGCGTTCCAGGTCCGCCTGATACTCGCGGCGCAGTTCCGTCCAGTCCCGCAGCATCGTCACCGTGTCCTGACCGAGCACACCGCCCAGCTCGTCCAGGCTGCCGGAACCACGGGGGAGCCGCCGGTTGAACACTGCGCGCCTGATGTCGAGCAGCTGCCGCCGTACGCCGTCGTGCCTGGCCCGCGCCACGGCCGCCTCGAGGGCCGCAGTGAGCGGGCCCTGGCCCGCGATCAGCTGCCTTTCCCGGGCCAGGACACCGTCGGCCCAGGTCATCGTGTCACCAAACCGCAACGGGGCGGCGGCCTCCACCGGCAGGCCCGCGATCCGCAGCATGAAAAAGGGCGGGAGCAACCACGTAGTTCCCATGCGCGGCCCGGTAACGGTGTCCGCCGGGCGGCCGGTAGCCGGGAGCCGGGCTAATTCTGGCATGCGGACCTCCTATGTCTCGTCACGTCAGGTCAGTCGGAAGTCGAAGTCGGCCTTCCCTGGCCGCTCCGGGCCCACCATGATCAGGAGCAGCGCCCGCTCGTCGGTGGCACCGAAACCGAGCCGCTCGCCTATGGCGACGTTGTCGAAGCCGAGCACCGCCCCGCAGCCCACGCCACCCGCCGCGGCGGCCAGGTAGAGGGCCTGCGCGACGGCTCCGACCGCCGCGTTGACCAGCCGGTACCCCCGGTCGCCGACCGCGCTGATGACTGCCGCGGGGCGGGTTATCACCGCGACCACCAGGGCGGCCTGCTCAAGGTTGTAGTTGTCGAGGAAGTAGTGACGCTGCAGGAACAAGCCGGTGGGGGGCCCAGGGATGCCTGACAACGTGTTCGTCCCTGGGTGGTAGTCATAGGCGCCGACGGGAATGCCCTCGACGTGGTTGACGAAAACCGCCAGGCGCGCCAGCGCGGCCTGGCCGGCATCGCACTGCAGCCTGCACCCTGCCGCCGCAGCGAGCAACGTGCTGGCCTCGGCCTGGCTGAGCGTCGGCCTGCCGCTGAACCCGCCGAAACTCGACCGCCGCTGCCACAGCGCCTCGCTCAGCCCGGCGGTGAGCGCGTGGACCCGCGGTTCGGGCAGGGTGATGCGGGATACCCCTGCTGCCGGACTGGCAGCGGCCTGGCCGGCATCGATCGCTTCGGCCGACGGGGGTACCGGGCGGGCCGCCACAGTCGCCGCGTGCACGGCCTCAACCTGCGGGAAGCGCAGCAGGACCTGCGACCGCTCGAGTTCTGTGTGCCGGACCGCAACCTTCGCCGCTGCGGCAGGCCCGGCCACGGCCGCGGTGGCCAGCCGCTGCCGCCCGGGTCCGCGCGGCAGCGGCACAACGGCCATCGTGCTCTCGGCCGAGGTATCCAGATTCAGCAGCCTGTTGAGGGCTTCCTCGTCGAACCAGAGGGCTGGGTGCCCCGGCAGGCCGGCGGCGCTGCGCCACAGCTGCCAGCTGGCCAGGAGGGCGCCGAGATCCATGGTGACGACGTGGTAGCAGAAGCTGTTGTACTTGAACGAGTTCTTCCAGAACTTCACCGTCACCAGCAGGAACTGGTCAGTAGCCAGGGCGCGGGGATGCTCGGGCAGGGCAGCGTGCAGTTGCTGGGTGACATCCCCGGCCAGCAGCCGCCGAAGAGCGTGGTGGGCGCTGGCGTAGTAGTAGACGCCCGGGAGCAGCGGTCCCGACGGTCCGCAGACCCAGTAAATCTCGAGCGGGTACAGGCCGCCGCCAGATGCGGTGCCCCGCGACCAGGCCGCGTCCCGGTACCAGGTCGGGTCGCCGATCCGGGTGTTGCCGGTAATCCGCAGGCGCCGGGTCAGCAAGCCGAAGGTCTGCCTGAGCAGCGCGGCCAGCGAGCCGAGTTCCAGCGGAGCGGGCTCCGCGGCCTCATCC
>JAIRTY010000768.1 GCA_031254715.1 Nocardiopsaceae bacterium
CTACCACCAGCTGACCCGCTACCGCGGCTGGCGCCCCGCCAGCTACGAAAAGTGGTTCACCGGCACCATCACCCGGCTTCTCCTCGATTGACCCCAGGCTCCCTCTCCATCGGCCGGGCCGTCCTCGCGCGCTGCCGCGCAGCCGGCGCCACCCAGGCCAGCACATCAGAGGGAGGTCACGCTGACCGCCGTTACCGCCCAAAGTCCCAGCTGAGAATCACGTTTCGCTCATACACTTGGGCTGTGTGGCCCAGGCGCATGATCGCCCAGGTGGCGGGCACGATGACGCGCAGGCCGCCGCCTGAGCTGGCCGGTGGCACGCCGCGGGGCACGGTGCGGATCGAGCCGCTGAAGATGGCGGACGTCGCATCCGCCGTCCAGTTCGCCGCGCGGGTGCTTCGGGTCAAGCCCGGTGACCGCGGTGAGCAGTTCGCATCGGACATCGCCGCTGACTCGCGCCAGATGTTTGTGGCCAAGGCCAACAGCCAGGTAATCGGCTACGGCCGGGTGGCCGGGCTCGAGGCGGACGAGGCAGCCCCGGGAACTCCGGCGGGCTACTATCTCAGCGGCGTTGTGGTGGAACCGGCGTGGCGGCGCCGGGGTGTCGCCACGGCGCTCACGCAGGCCCGCCTGCGCTGGGTCTTCGGCCACGCCGACGAGGCGTTCTACGTAGCCGGGGCGGATAACACCGCTTCCCTTCACCTTCACGCGGCACTGGGTTTCAAGGAAATGAAACGTTTCCGAAGCGAACGGTCTGCGGGGGGCGAGGACGTGCTTTCGCGGCTCACCCGGACCGCTAGCTGTCCTGGCCATGGACGTCGGTGACGGCCATCGTCCGAGTGGGGCAGTTTGCGTCGGCTCAGCTGCCAGAAACAGTTCTCACGCCGCAGGCGGCGAAGCGGTGAGTCCGGCCAGGGCCGCATCGGCGATGACCTGTAGCTGCCGGCGTCCTGGCTTGCTCTTGGCCATCACGTTCATGCCCTGCACGAGGGCAACCAGCATGGTGGCCGCCTCCGGCCCGGCGCCCGGGCTGAGTTCACCGTCGGCGCGCGCCCGCGCGAGCGCTGCGGCGAAGCTCGTTTCAAGGCGGGCTAGATGCAACCGGAACAGTCCGGATAGCTCGGGGTCGCGCTCGGCGAACTCGACCAGCGAGTTGGTGATCAGGCAGCCCCACTGGCGCTTGCCGTCGACCATGGCATCGACGAGATGGCCGAAGTAGGCACGCAGTCCCTCCAGTCCGGAGGGTGCGCCGTTGATCCGTTCGATGGCCTCGGCAGACACGGTGTCGATGTAGCGGTGCACGGCGGCGACGAACAGTGCCCGCTTGCTGCCGAACGCGGCGTAGACGCTGCCTGGTTGCAGGCCCATGGCCTGGCACAGGGCCTGGATCGGCGTGCCGTCGTATCCCTGCTGCCAGAACGTCTCCAGCGCGGCAGCGAGGGCTTCGTCAACGTCGAACGTACGGAGCCGTCCCATGCCGAGATTCTAGTACGTATGCTCAATAATTCTGCAGGGGGCGCCGAGTGGGGTGGCGGGCCATCTTTGTATAGTTGAGCAAGCACTCAATAATGGAGGCATCATGCGGATCGCTGTGATGGGCACCGGGGGCGTGGGCGGCTACTTCGGTGCCCGGCTGGCCCAGGCCGGCCACGAGGTGGTGTTCGTGGCGCGGGGCGCGCAGCTGGAGGCGCTGCGGGCCGGGGGGCTGCGGGTAGAGAGCCCGCTCGGCGACATCCATCTGGCCCGGGTCGAGGCCACTGACGAGCCGGCCGGGATCGACACCGTGGACATGGTGTTGTTCGGTGTGAAGCTGTGGGACACGCTGCAGGCAGCCGAAGCCATCAAGCCGCTGGTCAGGGGCCAGACCGGGGTGGTGTCGTTCCAGAACGGCGTGGTGAAGGACGACATCCTGCGCCAGGTTCTCGGCCCGGAGCCGGTCGTCGGCGGCGTGGCCTATATCGCCGCCGCCATCGCCGGGCCCGGGCTGATCCGTCATTCGGGCACCCTCCAGAGACTTGTGTTGGGCGAATATGGCGGAGCACTGTCACCGCGGGTGCGGCAGTTCCGCGACGCCTGCGCGGAGGCCGGCATCGAGGCCGAGGTCAGCGACCGGATCGAGCAGGCGATCTGGGAGAAGTTCGTCTTCCTGGTCGGGCTTTCCGGCACGACCAGCCTGGCCCGCACGCCGATCGGCCCGATCCGCGGCCACCGGCGTTCACGCGCGTTCCTGCGCGACGTCATGGACGAGGTCGTCCAGGTCGCCCGCGCGCAGGGGGTCGGGCTGCCAGCCGGCTACGCCGATGACCGGCTCGCCTTCACCGACCAGGTGCCCGCGGCCATGACCTCCTCCATGCACCATGACCTCGAACGGGGTAACCGCCTCGAGGTGGCCTGGCTCAGCGGCGACGTGGCCGAACGCGGCGCGCGGCTGGGCGTGCCGACCCCGTGCAACCGGGCGATCAACGACATCCTCTCGGTGCACAGCGACGGGAGCGGCACGTGAGCCCGTCCGCTGCGTGGCCCGGCCCGGCCACGGCCGCTGACCGGTCACCCACTCCATCGGCGCAGCGCCGGTCGTGGTGCCGATGCGCCGGCGTCGATTCCGCGCTGTCCGGCGGGCCCCTTGGGTGGGGGTCCCGGCCTGCGGGGGCCAGGCCGGGACCCTAGTGAGGAGAGACCTCACACCGGGACTAAACGCGCGAGCCCCCGGATGGTGTTACACCCTCGGTGGTGAAACGGCGGGCACGGCCGGTTCGCAGGGCATGTGGTGGCTTCGGGCCGCATCCAGGGGTGAGGCCCAGTTGCCTGATCCCGCCGTGGTTCCCCGGCGGGGCGCTGAGTGCGCCGGGCGCACGCTCAGTGCACCGGGTGCAGGCCGAGTATCGACCTGATGTGGTTTTCGTTCGCGGTGCGGTCCTTGCAGTCCGGGTTGGTGTTGAACGCGGTGGTCGCGGTCTGGATATTCCCGGCGGCTGCCATCGCCTGGTCGCACCGGATTTCCGCGGGAACGTCGGTACGCCGCATGGCGGTCACGTAGCGCTGTATCCGGGCCGGCCACCGCAGGGCGCCTACCCGCCGTGCCCAGGTCCTGTCCGCCCTGGCCACGGCGAGGGTGTCGGCCCTGAACCGGCTCCAGGGCGAGGCGTCATGAACGTCGCGGTTGACGGCGGCGACCGCCGTGTTGAACGGGCGCGTGATCTTGATGTACGCCGTCCGGGCTTGCGCCAGGGTCAGCCGGGGGACCGGCGCCGGCGACGCGGTGCCGGTGCCAGGGCTGTGGGTGGCTGTCGTGGCCCGGTCGGCTATCGGCGCCGGATGACCTGTGCCGTGCAGCAGGGCCGCGATGAGGACGGCAGCGGCGATCAACGCCCCTGCGGCGCCGGCAAGCAGGGCCTTCCGCCTCCTGCTGCTCCCGCCGCCGGCCGGAGCCGGGCTGCCGTGTCTGCCGCCTGGCTGGCGGTGGCCGGCGCGGCTGCTTGCGGGGTCCTTGTACCCCGGACCGGGATCCGCCGGCCGGCCCTGAGCGCCGGGCTGGGTGCCCGCTAAAGCGCCGCGCCCGCCGGGACCTTGCTGCGGCCGGCCCTCCGGGCGAGTGGCGGGGGACCAGTTCGACCCGTCCCACCAGCGCAACAGCCCTGGCTGCCGCGGATCCCGGTACCAGCCAGCGGGCGGGCTAGTAGCGGGTGGCATGGCCTGGACCCTATAGCGCTATATGTCCTGATATCTCAGTCATGACCAACTCGAAGACCGGGTCTGAAGTCCGACCGCGCGGGTGGCGGCCTCACCGAATACCCGGCGGCCACCGCCCGGGGGGCTAACCGCCCGGGGGCTAACCGCCCGGGTCCGCACCGGCGCCGGCGGGCAGGCCCAGTGCGCGATCGCGAAACCGGCCGCGGACGCGGGCTGCGCGACCTCGGCGTTGGCCAGGGTTCTGCGCCGCCCGCCCGGCACGCATCTGTGACCGCACCATAACGCGAAGAAACTTGCGTTAGCTGCCCAGGTGAGCTACGGTTACCTTTACTACGAGAATATTCGCGTTAGTTGCCGGTTGGCCCCTGGGAGGGCTTGAACCCATGCGCCGCATGGTAGGGTCAGATCAAATTTATAGCCACTATATATTTATAGTAAGGTCAAAGCATGTGCACTGGAGGACCGATGACATCTTCGGACGGAGTCGCTGACCTGGTGAAGAGCTGGGCTGCGGCCGAGGAGCGGAACGACGCCGGGCTCGTGGAGCGGTTGCTGGCCGATGACTTCTGCGGCGTCGGCCCGGCGGGATTCGTGCTGACCCGCGAGCGCTGGCTGACCCGCTTCGCCAACGGCCTGGTGAACCGGTCGTTCACTGTCGAGGAGCCGCAGATCCGCGGCTACGGCTCGGCGGCGGTGGTGATCGGTGCCCTGGCCCAGCAGACCAGCTGGCAGGGCGGCGACAACTCGGGCCGGTTCCGGGTCACACTCGTGGCGGTGCGGCCGGGGGACCGCTGGCTGCTCGCTAACGTCCACATCGGCCCGCTGCAGGCTCCTGCCGGAGCGCCCGCGTCCGCGTGATGGCTGCCCCAGGCGCCATCACCGCCATCACCGCCGTAACTGGCCAGTCATGAAGGCGACTCGCCGTTCGAAGGCAGCAAAGTCGTCATCGGTGACACCGTCACCGTCGAGCGTGACCTCGAGGCGTTCTTCGAACAGTCACGCGCTACCGCGTGCGGGAGGGCTGAGGCCATGGGGGTCATCCGGCTGTACATGACCATGTCCCTGGACGGCTACGTCGCCGGGCCGCAGGACAGCGCGGACGCGCCGCTGGGCATCGGCGGGTTCCGCCTGTTCAACTGGCTCGACCGGCGCAACGACCCGGGCCCGAGCGGCCAGGTGTTCAGCGAGGCGATGTCGACCCGCGCCGTCATCTCCGGCCGCCGCACCTACGAACTGGCCGGCCGCTGGCAGGGCGACCACCACGAAGGGGTGCCGATCTTCGTGCTGACCCATGAGGTCCCGGACGAGCAGCCGCCTGGCAGCGTTCGCTACGTCACCGACGTGGGCGAGTGCGCCGCACAGGCCCGGGCGGCGGCCGGGAACGGCGACGTGATGGTCCACGGCATCGAAGCTCGCACGCTTCCGACTGGAACCGCCATCTGTATCTACCGGCCGCGAAAGGAGTACCGATGA
>JAIRTY010000085.1 GCA_031254715.1 Nocardiopsaceae bacterium
CGGGCGCAGGCCAGCGATCTGCTGGCGGCCGTGCGCGAGGTGCTGCTGTCGGCGATGGCGGCCGGCGGGACCTCGTTCGACGCCCTGTACGTCAACGTCAACGGGGAGAGCGGCTACTTCGGCCGGTCACTGGCTGTATATGGCCGGGCCGGAAAGCCGTGCCTGCGATGCGGTACTCCCATCCGCCGGGACGCGTTCGCCAACCGCTCCGCCTACAGCTGCCCGCACTGCCAGCCCCGCTACCGGCCCCGCCAACCGCCCCGGAAGCACCCCTCTGACCTGCGAGATCGCTCAACTTGACCTGTTACCCTCGTTGGTGGGACCATTAAAACGTCACCTGCGCGCACTCATGCGAGTCTTCGCGTGTGCGCCCACTCTGGTCACTCAGTGTGGAGGACCCATTACAATGGCGAAGGCTCTATACGGCCACGTCGGCGGACCTGATCCGCGTTTGATGTCTGAAATGCGCCGCCTTCAGCGGAGAGTACGTGATCTTGAGGCTGCGCTGGTCCAGCTCCGGGAGGAGAACGACGCACTGGCCGCGGAAGTCGGCCACGAATTGCTGGTCACCGAGCGGGAGCGAGAGCCCGCGCTGACCTGAACAGACGGGGGAATACCGAACCGGGGACGCCGCTTGCGGCGTCCCTTTCGCATCCAGGGACCAGGGCGTGCCCGCAGGTCGCCGCCCTGCGGGACGGCCAGGTCCGGCCGGGCACGCCCAGCTCGCCAGGCCGGGGACCGCGCGCAATACCAGGAACGGCCGGCGGCTCGCGGTATGGTGCAGAGCGGACGGCGGTCGTGCGGCAGCGCGGTCAGGCGGGGCGGGCTGGGAGAGGAGAACCGCCGGGTGTATGTCAAAAGCCTCACCCTGCGCGGCTTCAAATCGTTCGCGTCCGCCACACCGCTGCGGTTCGAGCCCGGGATCACCTGCGTCGTCGGGCCCAACGGGTCTGGCAAGTCGAACATCGTGGACGCCTTCTCCTGGGTCATGGGCGAGCAGGGCCCCAAGTCGCTGCGGGGCGGCCGGATGGAGGACGTCGTCTTCGCCGGTACCTCGTCCCGGCCGCCGCTCGGGCGGGCCGAGGTCACGCTCACCATCGACAACAGCGACGGCGCCCTGCCGATCGAGTACACCGAGGTCACGATCAGCCGGCTGCTGTTCAGGTCCGGCCAGAGCGAGTACTCGATCAACGGCAACCACTGCCGGCTCCTCGACGTCGCCGAATTGCTGTCCGACTCCGGGCTGGGCCGGGAGATGCACGTCATCGTCGGCCAGGGCCAGCTCGACGAGGTGCTCGGCGCCGGGCCCGAAGCCCGGCGGGCGCTGATCGAAGAGGCGGCAGGGGTGCTCAAGCACCGCCGCCGCAAGGAGAAGGCGCTCCGCAAGATGGAGGCGATGCAGGCCAACCTCACCCGGCTGACCGACCTCACCGCGGAACTGCGGCGGCGGCTCAAGCCGCTCGGCCGGCAGGCGGCGATCGCCCGCCGGGCCGTGGCCATCCAGGCAGAGCTGCGTGATGCGCGGCTGCGGCTGCTGGCCGACGACTACCTGACCGCGGCGGCGGAACTGGAGCGGGGCGAGGCCGACGAGGCCGCCGCGCTCGCCCGGCGGTCCACCCTGGAGCAGAACCTGACCGCGGCCCGGTCCCGGGAGGCGGCGCTGGACGCCGACGAGCAGCGGCATGCGCCCAGGCTGGCGCAGGCGCAGCAGACCTGGTTCGAGTTGTCTGCCCTGGCCGAGCGGCTGCGGGGGGTGGCGAGCGTTGCGGCCGAGCGGCACCGGTACCTGACCGCGGAACCGGACCAGCCGCGCCCGGCAGCCGACCCGGACCAGCTCGAGGCCGAGGCCGCGCAGCTGCGGGAGCAGGAAACCGTCCTCGGAGAGCGGCTGGAGCAGGCGCGCGAGCAGCTCACGGCGGCCATCGCCAGCCGGTCAGCGGCCGAGGCGGCACTGGCCGAGGTGGAACAGCACCTCGCCGAGCAGGCCCGGGCCGAGGCGGCCCAGGCGCAGCAGCTGGCCCGGCTGCAGGGGCAGGTGGAGGCGGCCCGGGGCCGGGTGGCGGCAGCGGAGGAAGAGGCCGGGCGGCTGGCGGACGCACTGGCGCAGGCCCAGTCCCGGGCCGGCCAGGCGGAGCAGGAGCTTGAGCGGTTCCGGACCGCCGGGCCGGACGGCACCGACGACCGGGACGTGCTCGTGTCAGCCCGCGAGCAGGCCGAGGCCGGGCTGGCGGCGGCCACCGCCCGGGTCGCTGAGCTGCGGGCCGCCGAGCGGGACGCGAGCGGTCAGCGGGCGGCCCTGGTTGCTCGCACCGAGGCGCTGGCGGAAGGGATCCGCGCGCTGCGCAGCGGCGCCGATGCGGACACCCTGCTCGGCGACCCGGCACGGTTCAGCGGCGTGCTGGGCGCCGTGGCCGCGCTGCTGACCGTGGCCGACGGCGCGCAGGACGCGATCACGGCCGCACTGGGCGCTGCCGCCGACGCGGTCGCGGTCGCTGGCCTCGACGCCGCGGTGGACATCTTGCAGGCACTCAAGGACTCCGAGGCCAGCGCGGGCCTGGTGATCGCTTCCGGCCAGGAAGCGGCGGCCCCGGCCGAAGGCCCAGGCCTGGCGCCCGGGCCCGGCCTCCCGCCCGGCGCGGCCCCCGCGCTGGACCTGGTCGAGGCCCCCGCCGAGCTGCGGCTGGCGATCGGCAGCCTGCTCGCGGGTGTGGTAGTGGCGCCTGACCTGGCGCAGGCCAGGGACCTGGTGCGGGCGCACCCCGCGCTGCGGGTGGTCACCCGCGATGGTGACCTGCTCGGAACCCACTGGGCACAGGGCGGGGCCGGGCGGCCGCCGAGCATGCTGGCCATGCGGACCGCCGCTGACGACGCAGCGGCCGGGCTGGCCGCGGCCGAGCGTGCCTGCGAGCAGGCAGCGGCCCGGCTGGCGGGGGCGGTCCAGGAGGAGGACGCCGCCAGGGAGGCCCTGGCCGGGGCGCAGGCACGGCTGGCCGACGCCGACGCCGCGGCGGCGGAGCGGTCCGGCCAGCTCGGCCGGCTGGCCGGGGCTGCCCGCGCCGCCGGGGAAGAGGCCTAGCGGCTGGCCGCTGCCATCGCCGCCGTCCGGCGCAAGCACGAGCAGGAGCAGGCCGAGCTGACCGCCCTGGCGGCCCGG
Organism: Nocardiopsaceae bacterium; assembly: GCA_031254715.1. Lineage (GTDB taxonomy): Bacteria > Actinomycetota > Actinomycetes > Streptosporangiales > Streptosporangiaceae > JAIRTY01. Next base: position 3,155 of record JAIRTY010000085.1, read on the forward strand.
CTGGCCGCGGCCGGGGAGCCGGGCGGGGCGGAGCCGCCGGTTGAGCCGTCCGGGCCTGGCCCCGTCGGGGGGATCTCGGGCCATCGGGGGCCCGGGGCCATCGGGCTCCGGGGTGTCCGCGGGGGAAACAGCCCCCGGCCAGCAGAGCGCCCCCCCGGGCCAGCCCAGGCAGGGAGCAGGGCCGCCGCGGCAGGCACCCGGCCCGTTCCGGATGAAGATGCGG
>JAIRTY010000099.1 GCA_031254715.1 Nocardiopsaceae bacterium
CCGGCTGTCGGCGTTCTTCGACCTGGTGCAGCAGGACCCGGTGGTGTCCCAGGTGAAGCTGATCGCCGAGCCGTGGGACGTGGGCGAGGGCGGCTACCAGGTCGGCAACTTCCCGGCCCTGTGGAGCGAGTGGAACGGGAAGTACCGGGACACCGTGCGCGACTTCTGGCGCGGCCGTCCGGGGACGCTGCCGGAGTTCGCCTCCCGGTTGTCGGGCTCCAGCGACCTCTACGAGACCAGCGGGCGCCGGCCGTACGCTTCCATCAACTTCGTCACCTGCCACGACGGATTCACGCTCGCGGACCTGGTGTTCTACGACCACAAACACAACGAGGCGAACGGCGAGGGCGGCGCCGACGGGAGCGACGACAACCGGTCCTGGAACTGCGGGGTGGAGGGACCGTCGGCCGACCCGGCCGTCGCCGAGCTACGGGACCGCCAGCGGCGCAACTTCCTGGTAACCCTGCTGTGCTCGCAGGGGGTGCCGATGCTGCTGGCCGGCGACGAGGTGGGCCGGACCCAGCGCGGCAACAACAACGCCTACTGCCAGGACAACGAGCTGTCGTGGGTGGACTGGGAGGAGGCGGGCCGCCGGGCGGGCCTGCTGGAGTTCGCCCGGGCGCTGGCGGCGTTCCGCCGCGACCACCCGGTGTTCCGGCGGCGGCGCTTCTTCCAGGGCCGCCCGGGACCGGACGGGCTGGCCGACATCGCCTGGCTGACCCCGGGCGGCCGGGAGGTCACCAGCCGGTTCTGGGCCAGCCGGGAGGCCCGGGCGATGGGCGTGTTCCTGAACGGCGACGCGATCAGCGAGCCCGGCCCGCGCGGCGAGCCGATCCGGGACGACTCGTTCCTGATGCTGCTGAGCGCCGCCGCCGAGCCGGTCACCTTCACCCTGCCCGCCGCCCGGTACGGGGAAAGCTGGGCCGTGGTGCTGGACACCGCCGCCGCCGAGGTCACCTCCCCCGATGACGACCGGCCGCGGGTCAAGGCGGGCGAGCAGCTCACGGTGCCCGGCCGGGCGGTGGTCATCCTGCAGCGGACCAAGCCGCCCGGGGAGCTAGTGCGCTGACCGTACCCGTTCACCGGGCCGGTGACGCTGGCCAGGCTTGTCTTCGTGCTCTCGCTCTTGATTCGGCACGGGCGGGGCGGAGGCGGCTCGGGTCATGGAGTCGGCTGGCGGCAAGATGATCGCCGGGCCGTTCGAGATCCCGGTCGGCCGGGTCGCGGTCGCCGCTGACCCGTTTGGCAACGACCCCATCCTGGTGGATGTGTCGAAGGGCCGGTACGTCACCGGCGCCGATAGCCGGGTGACGGGGGTGGCCCCTGGCGATGCGCTGTGACGGAGCCCGGCAGCGTGTCTTCCGGGCCGCTCACTGGCTACCGGCCGGGCCGGGCCCGACCCAACGTTGGGGGCGTTCGCTGCGGATGCGGGCTCGATCGGGTTGGCCGCGGCCGGCGGTGACCCTGGAGGTCAGTCGCGGGGCCCGGGCCTGGCCGTGGCGATGACGTAGCGGCTGGTGCTACGGAACCCGGCCGGGTCCTCGTTCCCGCGCCGCAGGATCTCCAGCAGCTGGCTGCGGGCCTGATCGGCGATCCCGTGCTCGGTGAGCACGCGCATCCCGGCGACCGCGGCCGGGCTGGTGCTGGTTTCCCGGTCGAGGTACTCCGCCGGCGAGAGCCCGGTGAACGCCAGGCTGTGCTGTTCGGCGGTAACCCGCAGGCCGTGCGGCGCGAACAGGCCGTCGAGCGCCGCCGGGTCGTGCCAGGCAAACGGCGGCTGCGGGGGCGGCTGCCCGAGCGCGCCGGCGACCAGCCGGCCGGCGGCCGCGTACAGCTCAGACATGGCCCCGCCGGGCAGCCAGGCGCTGAGCACGATCCGCCCGCCGGGCGCGAGGACGCGGGCCATCTCGGCGGCGGCAGCAGCCGGATCGGCCGCGAGGATCACCCCGAACACCGACAGGATCGCATCGGCGCTGGCGTCGCCGGCCGGGATCGAGGCGGCGTCGCCCTGCCGGAACTCGGCGCTGAGCCCGTCGCCGGCGGCCCGCTCCCTGGCCACTCCGAGCAGCCGCGCCGCCGGATCCACCCCGGTCACCTCGGCGCCGGCCGCGGCGGCGAGCAGCGCGGCGTTGCCGGTGCCGCAGCCGAGATCAAGCACCCGCTCGCCGGGACCAATGGCGGCGGTACGGACCACCGCTTCCGCGGCGGGCCGCAACTCCTCGGCCGTGACCTCGTACCGCCCGATTCCCCAGTCAAGCCCCTCGGCCACGCGCGCCTCCCAAGCCCGGCACTCTCCGGCCTCGCCGGTTGTCCCGGCACGAGTATGCCTGCCCCGGCCGGCCCGCCGGCCACCGCCACCGGGTGTGCCCGAGGACGTGTCCCGCAAGATCATCAGCCTGCTGCGCGTCGCCCGGAGCGGCGTCTCGCGGCGGCCAAGGCCCACGGGATACGCCTCAGCCTGGCCGCTCCCTGCCAGGGGCACCGGCGACGAGGTCGCGCACGCGGTTCCAGCGGGCTTCGTAGCGCTGGTCGTAGCGGCGGGCGGCGCGCGCCGTCCGCCGCGGCCGGCTGGCGTAGCGGTGCGCCGCCCACCAGGAACCCGGCTTGGCCAGCCGGACCGCGCCCACCAGCGCGACGACACCGATCACGATGCCGATCACCCCGGTCACGACCTTGCCCTTGAGCAGGCAGATGACGCTCAGCAGCAGGGTGACGGCGACGGCGGCCACCGACACCCACCAGTCCGCCGTGCCGACGTCGCCGGACACGAAGCCGGCTCCCCCGATCAGCGCCCCGGTGACAACCAGCACGCAGAAGATCGCGTCGACCGACTTCCGGCCCTCCCTGGCCCAGTACACGTCCTTGAGGTGGAGCCACAGCGCGAACTCGTCCACGGTCAGGCCGACGCCTACCCCGAAAACAGCGGCCGCGGCGCTGAGCGCCACCCCCTGCGGCGTCGCTGACACCAGGACGATCCCGGTCCCGATGATGATCAGGATGCCGAAGACCTGGTGGTGAACGTGGTTGCCGGCGATCGAGACGTTGCCGAGCCCGGCGCGGCCGCCCCTGCCGGACCGGATCAGCCTGGTCACGGCCCTGGTGACGAGGAACGTGACCAGCACCGCGACGAACAACCACATCATCGGTCCCAGCACCGCCCCGCCCCCGCCTACCGAGACGTTGATCGCGGCCACGGCCGGCAGCACGCCTGAGCCAGCACCGAACCCCACCGCATCCCCCCGCGGGCCTGCCTCCGCCCGGCCGGCCACCATCCGGGGCCGGCCTCCTCTTCGGGCCAGCCCTCCCATGGAGGCCGGCCTCGGGCCGACCGTCCTCTCGGGCCGGCCTCGG
>JAIRTY010000199.1 GCA_031254715.1 Nocardiopsaceae bacterium
CGGCGCGGCCGGCGTCAGCCAGGACTTCCCGCTGGCGCACCTGTGGGCGTCGGCCCGCACGCTCCGGTTCGCCGACGGCCCGGACGAGGTGCACAAGCGCTCGCTGGCGCGGCGTGAACTGCGCCCCTACCGGGCCAGCCACGAGTGACCGGGCCGGCCGCGAGCTACCGGGCCGGCCGCGAGTGACCCAGCCAGTGATCCCCGGATAAAAGGAGAGCAGACCACATGGCACAGGATGGACAGCGGGTCGCCATCGTCACCGGCGCCGCCCGCGGCATCGGCGCCGCGACCGCCCGCCGGCTCGCCGCCGACGGGATGGCGGTCGCCGTGATCGACCTCGACGAGGCGGCCTGCGGCGGGACCGTGGACGCGATCACCGCGGCCGGCGGCCGAGCCCTCGCGGTGGGCGCCGACGTCAGCAAGGCCGACCAGGTAGAAGCCGCCGTCGGCAAGGTCGCCGGGAGCCTCGGGCCGCCAGCGGTGCTGGTCAACAACGCCGGCATCATCCGCGACAACCTGCTGTTCAAGATGACCGAGGACGACTGGGACGCGGTGCTCGGGGTCCACCTGCGTGGCGCCTTCCTGATGAGCCGGGCCGCCCAGAAGCACATGGTGGACCAGGGGCACGGCCGGATCGTCAACCTGTCGTCCAGCTCCGCGCTCGGCAACCGTGGCCAGGTCAACTACTCGGCTGCGAAGGCCGGGATGCAGGGCTTCACCAAGACGCTCGCCATCGAGCTGGGCCGGTTCGGGATCACCGCCAACGCGGTGGCGCCCGGCTTCATCGTCACCGACATGACCGCGGCCACGGCGGCCCGGGTGGGCATGGGCTTCGAGGAGTTCCAGCAGGCGGCCGCGACCCAGATCCCGGTCCGGCGGGTCGGCCAGGCCGAGGACGTGGCGCACGTCATCTCGTTCCTGTGCGGCGAGGGCGCCGGGTTCGTATCGGGCCAGGTCATCTACGTGGCGGGCGGCCCGCTGTGCTAGCCGAGCCCGCACTGGGCGAGCGGGAGCACGAGCTACGCGAACGGGTGCGGGAATTCCTGGCCGGCCACGACCCGGCGGCGCTGGGCAGGCAGGCTTTCCTGGATGCCAGGTTCGATGCCGGGCTGGCGGCCGTACACTACCCGGAAGGCCTGGGCGGCCTCAGCCTCCCTCGCTCGCTGCAGCGAGCGGTGGACGAGGAATTTGCCACCGCCGGGGCGCCGGGAAACCGGCCGGAACGGAACGGCATCGGGCTGGGCATGGCGGCCCCGACGATTCTCGCGTTCGCGACCCAGGAGCAGAAGGCGCGCTGGCTGCGGCCGCTGTGGACGGGCGAGGAGATCTGGTGCCAGCTTTTCAGCGAGCCGGGCGCTGGCTCCGACCTGGCCGGGCTGGCCACCCGCGCGGTCCTGGCCGAGGACGGCGGGCACTGGACGGTTACCGGGCAGAAGGTGTGGACCTCGTCCGCCCACCGCGCCCGGTGGGGGCTGCTGCTCGCCCGCACCGACCCGGACCAGCCTAAGCACGCCGGGCTGACCTACTTCGCTTGCGACATGAACCAGCCCGGCGTGGATGTGCGGCCGCTCCGCCAGTTCACCGGCGAGGCCGAGTTCAACGAGGTGTTCCTGACCGACACGACAATCCCCGACGCGGACCGGATCGGGGAGGTGGGCGAGGGCTGGCAGGTCGCCCGCGGCACGCTCATGAACGAACGGATCGCCATCGGCAGCGGCACCGCGCAGCCCCGGGAAGGCGGCATGGCCGGCCTGGCGGCTTCGGCCTGGCGGGAGCAGCCGGAGCTGCGTACCCCCGGCCTGCACGACCGGCTGCTGCGGTTGTGGGCGGATGCCGAGGTGGCCAGGCTGGCCGGCGAGCGGCTGCGGCAGCAGCTCGCCTCGGGCCAGCCCGGCCCGGAAGGGTCCGCCGCCAAGATCGTCTTCGCCCGGCTCAACCAGGAGCTCTCCGCGTTCGAGCTGGAGCTGGCGGGCGCGGCCGGGCTCCGGTACGACGACTGGACCATGCGGCGGCCGGAGACCGTGAACTTCTACTCTCGCGGTCCCGGTTACCGCTACCTGCGGGCCCGCGGCAATTCGATCGAGGGCGGGACCTCCGAGATCCTCCGCAACATCATCGCCGAGCGGGTACTCGGCCTCCCGGCCGAGCCCCGCACCGACACCGGCCTGCCCTGGAAGGACCTGCCCCGGTGAGCGCGCCAGTGAGCAGTCCCGGATTGCCGGACCTGCGGTACGGGGAGGCGGAGGAAGAGCTGCGGGCAGCGGTCCGCAAGCTTATCGCCGACCGGAGCCCGCTGACCGCGGTGCTCGCCCGGGCCGAGGCCGCCGAGCCGTACGATCCCGGCACCTGGCAGGCGCTGGCCGCCGACCTGGGATGCGCGGGCCTGCTGATCCCGGAATCCCGCGGCGGGGCCGGTGCCGGCTACCGGGAAGCGGCAGTGGTGGCGGAGGAAACCGGTCGTGGTGCCCTCCCCGTTCCATATCTCGCAAGCGCGGTCGTGGCAACGGCGGCGCTGCTGCCGTCCGCCGATGAGCTGCTGGCGGCGCTGGCGGACGGCGGCGTGACCGCCGCCCTGACGATGCCGTTCACGACGATGCCGCCCGCCGTGTCGGGCGCCGCGCTCGCCAGCGGGGTACGGGTGGGCCGACCCGGGCCCGGCGATCCGGCCGGGCAGGCGCGGCTCACCGGCACCGTCGCCGGGGCCGCGGACGCGCTCCCGGCCGGCGTGCTGCTGGTCCCCGCGGACGGGGTGCCGTTCGGGCTGTACGCGGTGGACGCGAGCGCGCCGGAGGTGACGGTGAGCCCGGTGGTGTCGCTGGACACCACCCGCCCGCTGGCCGACCTGACGTTCGCGAACGCGCCCGCGCGGCCGGTCGCGACCGGGGAGGCGGCCGCGGCGGCGGTGTCGGCGGCCCTGACCGCTGGCGCGGCCATGCTCGCCTGCGAGCAGCTGGGGGTGGCGGAGCGGTGCCTCGAGATGACGGTCGCCTACCTCAAGGAACGGCGGCAGTTCGGCCGGGCGGTCGGGTCGTTCCAGGCGCTCAAGCACCGGCTGGCCGACGTGTGGGTGGCCCTGACACAGGCCCGGGCGGCCGCCCGGTACGCCGCCGCCTGCCTGGCCGACGGTGACCCGGACACGCCGGTCGCTGTGGTGCTCGCCAAGTCCGCCTGCGGTGAGGCGGCCGTGCAGGCGGCGCAGGAATGCGTGCAGCTGCACGGCGGCATCGGGTTCACCTGGGAGCACCCGGCGCACCTGCTGCTCAAGCGGGCCCGGAGCGGCTCGATCGGGTTCGGCACCCCGGACCGGCACCGGGCGGCCCTGGCCGGCCTGGTCAACCTGCCCCCGCCCGCCGGCCCGGGCAGCTGACCCGGCCCCCGCGAGGGCCATGATCATGAAGACTTTTCTGCGAATGCTGCGGAAGAGTCTTCATGATGATGCAGGCGACGAAGGAGGCACGGGATGAGATCCGTGGCGGACGCGGGCGTGGTAGTGACAGGCGCCGGGAGCGGGATCGGGGCCGCGCTCGCCCGGCGGCTGGCCGCCGAGGGCGCCCGGGTGGTGGTCAACGACATCGACGCCGGGGCGGCCACCGCGGTCGCGGCGAGCTGCGGTGCCACCGCCGTGCCCGGTGACGCGGCGACCGAAGACGGTGTCGCGGCGCTGGTGGGAGTGGCCAGGGAGACACTCGGCGCGATCGACCTGTTCTGCGCCAACGCAGGTGTCGCGCGGGCGGGCGGCGAGCAGGCGGCCGAGGCCGACTGGGCGGCTTCCTGGGAGGTCAACGTGATGGCGCACGTCCGGGCGGCGCGGCTGCTGCTGCCGGACTGGCTGGCCAGCGGCCGGGGCCATCTGATCTGCACGGTGTCGGCGGCGGGCCTGCTCACCATGCTCGGTTCGGCGCCCTACTCGGTCACCAAGCACGCGGCGCTGGCGTTCGCTGACTGGCTGTCCGCCACCTATGCGCACCGCGGCATCACCGTGCAGGCGCTGTGCCCGCTGGGGGTGCGCACCCCGATGCTGGCGGCCAGCGGGCCCGCGGCCGAGCTGCTGCTGGCTGGCTCCGCGATCGAGCCGGAGCAGGTCGCGGACGCGGTGCTGGCGGGCATCGCGGACGGGCGGTTCCTGATCTTGCCGCACCCCGAGGTGGCCGCGATGTACGCGGGCCGCGCCGCCGAACCCGGCCGGTGGCTGGGCGGCATGAACAAGCTCCAGCGCAAGCTGGAAGCCGCCTGGGAGACAGCCG
>JAIRTY010000738.1 GCA_031254715.1 Nocardiopsaceae bacterium
CACCGAGCTGGCGCTGTACCGGTTCGTCCTTGACCGGCTGGCCGGCCGTGGGTTCCTGCCGGTCCTGCCGCCGGTGCTGGTCGGCGAACGGGCCATGTACGGGACCGGGTTCCTGCCCACCGAGGAGTCCAACCTGTACCGGCTGGAGGCCGACGACCTGTACCTGTCCGGCACCTCCGAGGTCGCGCTGGCAGGCATCCACATGGACGAGCGGCTGGACGAGGATCAGCTGCCCGCCCGGTACGCCGGGTACAGCACGAACTTCCGGCGGGAGGCCGGGGCAGCGGGCAAGGACACCAAGGGCATGTTCCGGGTCCACCAGTTCGACAAGGTGGAGATGTACGTCTACTGCCTGCCCGAGCAGTCCGGTGATTTCCACGAGGAGCTGCTGTCGTACGAGGAGGACATCGTTCAGGACCTCGGGCTGCCCTACCGCGTGATGAACATCGCCGTCGGCGACCTCGGCGCCCCCGCCGCCAAGAAGTACGACATCGAGGCTTGGTTCCCGGCGCAGCAGCGGTACCGGGAGGTCACGTCCTGCTCGAACACGACCGACTACCAGGCCCGGCGGCTGAACGTCAGGTTCCGGCGCGGCGACAAGCTGGAGTTCGTGCACACCCTGAACGGGACCGGGGCCACTGCCCGCGCGCTGCTGGCCATCATGGAGAACTTCCAGGACGAGGACGGCCGGGTAGCGGTCCCCGACGTGCTGCAGCGCTACGGCGCCCCCGCCGCCATCGGCGGGAGCTGACCTGAGCGCTGGCCGGGCCGCCGGCTCGAGCCGGTCACCTTGATAGCTTGGCCGGTCGTGGGGCGGATTGCCCGGTTCGGGCGGCACCTGGTGGTCGACCTGGCGCCACTGCGGCAATCGCGCGATCTGCGCTGCCTCGGAGCCGCGCAGCTGGTGTCGGTGATCGGCGCTCAGCTCACCACGGTCGCGGTGCCGTTCCAGGTGTACGAGCTGACACGCTCGTCGCTGGCTGTCGGGCTGGTGTCACTGGCGCAACTGGTGCCGCTGATCGCCGGGGCGCTGCTGGGCGGATCGCTCGCAGACGCCGCTGACCGGCGGGTGGTGCTGCTGTTCTCGCAGCTGTTAATGGCCCTGTGCAGTGCCGGCCTGGCGGTCAACACGATCGCCGGCCCGGACCTGTGGCCGCTGTTCGCGCTGCCTGCCGCGGCCGCTGGCTTCAGCGCCGCCGGCGAGGCCGGGATGTCCGCGATCGTCCCGAACGTGGTCCCCCGGTCCGAGGTGGCCACCACCAATGCCATGTTCCAGGCGCTGTTCCAGGTCGGGCAGGTAGCGGGCCCGGCCCTGGCCGGCCTGCTGCTGGCCGGGACGGGAGCCATGGTCGTCTACTGGCTGGACACCGCCAGCCTCGCGTCGGCCATGGTGGCGGCGATGCTCATGAGCCCGCAGCGCGCCAGCGGCCCGGGGCGCCCGCCCGGCCTGCGCTCGGTCGCGGCCGGCCTCGGCTATCTGCGCGGACGGCAGGCCATCCAGGGCGCCTACCTGATCGACATCAACGCCATGGTCTTCGGCATGCCCAGGGCCGTGTTCCCGGCGCTGGCCGCCGCGGTGTTCGGCGGCGGGGCACAGACGCTCGGGCTGCTGTACGCCGCTCCGGGCGCCGGCGCCCTGCTGGGCGCGCTCACCACCGGGTGGGTGCGCCGGGTCCGCCGCCAGGGCCGCGCGGTCATCGCCGCGGTCCTGATCTGGGGCGCCGCGATCACCTGCTTCGGGCTAGTGCACTGGCTGCCGGCGGCACTCGTGCTGCTGGCCGTCGCCGGGGGTGCCGACGTCATCTCGGCGGTGTTCCGCAGCACGATCATCCAGCTCGCGGTGCCCGATGCGCTGCGCGGACGGCTGATGGGCGTGCAGATGGCCGTCGTCACCGGCGGCCCCCGGATCGGGGACGCCGAATCCGGCGCGGTCGCCGCGGCCATGGGTCCGGCGGCGTCCGTCATCTCCGGCGGCCTGGCCTGCATCGCCGGCGCCCTGCTGCTGGCCCGCCTGCTGCCGGCATTCACCCGTCACCGGGCAGCGTCCGCCGACGAAGGCGCCGGACCCGCCCCGGTCACCGAGGCCGCCACCTGACAGCGCCCGGGCGGCGGGCGGCGGCGGGTTACGGTGAGGGTGGAGTCCAGTGCCTGGCAAATCCGGAGGCTGCCATGACCCAGTCGGCGACGGCGCCCGCGCCCCGCTACGCCAGCCCGGTCGACCTGAAGACCTACGGGGAGTACGGGCCCGGTCGCGGCTTCAGCCACGGCCAGAGCTTCCAGCGGCCCCGTTACCGCTTCCAGGGCCGGATCACGGCCGACGGCGCCAGCGGCTACCCGGCCGAGCCTGGCCGGTACCACCTGTACATCGCCTGGGGCTGCCCGTGGGCGCAGCGGACGGCGATCGTCCGCAAGCTCAAGCGGCTGGATGAGGTGGTCTCGCTCTCCTACGTGGACGACGAGCGGGACGGGCGGGGATGGGCGTTCCGGGAGCGGCGCGGCCCCGACCCCGTGAACGGCTTCACGTTCCTTGCCGAGGCCTATGAAGCCACCGAGCCTGGTTATGACGGGCACGTCTCGGTGCCGGTGCTGTGGGACCGGCAGCGCGGCAAGATCGTCAGCAACAACTTCCCCGATCTGACGATCGATCTCGGAACGCAGTTCGAGGCCTGGGCGGACACCTCGGTGGAGCTGTACCCGCAGCCGCTGCGCGACGAGATCGACGCGCTGAACGAGCGCGTGTACGAGGCCGTCAACAACGGTCCCTACCGGGTGGCCGGGGCCACCACCCAGGAGGAGTACGAGGACCTGCGGCACCGCATGACCGGGCTGCTGGACGAGCTCGACCAGCGGCTGGCGGACCGCCGGTACCTGTTCGGGAGCCAGCTGACCGAGTCCGACGTGCGGCTGTGGCCGACGCTGGCCCGATTCGACCTCGGGTACAACCCGATGGCGCGGGTCAGCGAGCGGCCGCTGACCGCTTTCGGCAACCTGTGGCCGTACGCGCGCGACCTGTACTCACGGCCGGCATTCCGTGACACCACCGACTTCAGCGCGTTCAGCGGCCTGGGTCGCGCCAAGCCATCCTTCCGGAACGACGGCCCGGCGCGGATCATGGTCGAGCCGGCCGGCGCCGACTGGGACGCCCCGTCCGGCCGGGAACGGCTGAGCCGGGCCTGAGCGGACGCCTCCCGGCACCCGGCAGGCCGGCCAGCCGGACACCGGGCAGCCTGTCCAGCCGACCGGCCGACTAGCTGGTCCAGCCGGACAGCCTGTCCAGCCGGACAGGCGTCAGCCGGACAGCCGGCTCAGCAGCGCGGTACCGTCCGGCGATCCGAGCCCGGTGCAGGCGTCCCAGCCGGGGCCGGCCTGGTAGGAGCCGTTGTTGCCGCTGGTGATGTCTTGGAACCCGGGCGCGGCCGTCCCGGCCGTGACCCCCGCGTACAGCTGCGGCTGCAGCATTCCGAACGGCTTGCCTGCTCCCTGCGCCAGCCGGCAGACGAGCGCCGCCCACAGCGGGGCAACAGCGCTGGTGCCGCCGATGACCGACTGCTGCCCGTCCACCAGCACCTGGTAACCGGTGGCGGGGTCGGCGTTGCCGGCCACGTCGGGGACGCCGCGGCCGGTGCCGCCGCCCGCCCGGGCCGGGACCCCGGCGCCGGCCTGCCAGCTGGGCAGCGCGAACACGTCGCTCACCCCGCCGCCGGTCGCGCCGCCGCCCGCCCCGTCGTTCCACACGGTCTCGGAGGTGATGGCACCGTTCGTGGGGCTGGCCTGGAGGGTGGTGCCGCCGCAGCCGAGCGCGTGCGGGCTGGACGCCGGGAAGTCGGCGTGCGGCTGCCCGCCACTGGCGCCGTCGCTGCTGCCGTTGTCGCCAGCGGCCGCGGTCACGGTGACCCCGAGCGCCGCCGCGTCCGCAAAGGCCTGGTCGAGCGCGGTCCGGG
>JAIRTY010000369.1 GCA_031254715.1 Nocardiopsaceae bacterium
CTGGCGCTCACCCACCCGGACTACGCCCGCGACCCGAGGGTCTCGACCGGCTACCGGTCGCTGCTGCAGCGATTCCGTGATGATGAGACTGCCTGGCACGCGCTGCCCAGGGAGGTCGCGACCTGGTGGCGGCAGCGTGCCTGCTCCGGTCTCCGCCGGGACGGTGACGGCTGGCGGATCGAAGGCCCGGCCGCCGCCAGCGGACGGATAGGGTACGCCGCCGCCAGCGGATCCCGGCCCGGGCCGTAGCCGCGCGGCGTGACTCGCCCCCCGGGCCTGCGCGGTCCCGGGGGGCGAGTGCCGGCGTGTGCTAGTGCATGGCCTGCCAGCCCTTGCTTGACAGCACTGCCTGGACCCGGCTGATGTAGCCGAGGGCGGCAGCGTTGCGCCAGCCGCCGGAGAACCAGGACCCGATGCAGCCCCAGGCGTCCCCGGCGTGATAGCCGTTCCCGAAGTAGGTGAGCTTCCCGTCGTAGCAGGCCCGCAGGTAGGCCATCTGCGCGTCGGCATTCACGGCGGTGGCCCTGGCCGTCCACGGGTAGCCGCCCCAGGCGTCGTTCGCGGTTCCGGCTGAGCTGGCCCGGGAGGCGCGGACCTGCAGGATGCCGAAACTGTGGCCGGTGTCGCCGACCTCGGACTGGTGCCAGGACGACTCGCGCACGGCTTCGGCCTTCGCGAAGTTCGCGTTCCAGCCCCACTTACAGGCTGCCCACTCCAGGATCTGGTCGGTGCTGCCGCTGAAGTGGCCGGTGACCTTGGCGAAGTTGCTGGCCAGGCCGGAGGTGGAGCGGGTGAAGGGGCCCCAGTGGAAGCTGGTCCCGGCTGGCGGCACGGCGTGGTTGGCGGTGGTGTTGGCGGCAACGCGCTCCGGGGAGTGCGGTACCCGGGCGGCGCAGTAGGCGTCGCTGCGGGGCAGCGACGTGCCGGCCGGAGCGATGACCCAGTTCTGCCCGGCGGTCGTACCGGTGGCGGACTGCGATCCGGCCGGGGTGCTCGCCGCGGTAGCGGTGGGGGACGGCGACGCGGCGGGAGTCCTCGCCGCGGTAGCAGTGGGGGACGGCGACGCGGCGGGAGTCCTCGCCGCGGCAGCGGTGGGGGACGGCGACGCGGCGGGGGTGCTGGCGGCCGCCCGGACCCGCGCGGCGCGGTGGACGGGCGTCAGCTGATACCCGGCCGGACAGCCATGCGGTGCGGCGCGGCGTTCCAGCCAGCCGCGGGGATGGCCGGCGGACACAGAGCCGTCGGCGACGCAGTAATACCGGACCTTGGCCAGGCCGACGTGCAGTCTGCCGGGCGCGGAACCGGCTACGGCCCTGAGGGCGAACGACCCCAGCAGCCCGAGCACCACGACCGGGGCCGCGATGAGTGCCCAGCGGGGCAGGAAGCGGGAAGTCAGGAATGGAGCATGGCGGGGATGGTAACGCAAGGGCGGGGACTCCTTCGTTAGCGCTGGACGTACGGAAGGGGGTTGGGGTTGGTACGACGTCCGGTGGTTCGAGCCGATGGGCGGGGGATGAATCTGGTCATGGGCGTGCGTCAGCTCGGCAGGGCGGATTGACGGGCGGATGAGGCGAAGGCTCAGCCGGAGCCTGCGCCGCCGGAAGCGTTCACCGGGTCACTGTCAGGACACGGGCCGGGCCGGGTTCAGGGGCTCCCGCCGGATGAATCAGCAGCCTCTCTAGACACTCTGTCACCGAGACCGACTAACGCGACTGTAGTGAACAAACACGTCACAGACCGGCAATTCCGGCGAACTTACCCCGCAGGCCGCGTCCGGTCACCGTCCCGGCAGCCGCATATCCCGACGTCAGAGCGGCGCGGAGACCGCCCTCAGCTGGAGTTCCTTGCCAGCTCCGCGAAGCACCGGGCGATGGCGCGCGCGCCCGGGCCGCCGGCCCACAGTCCCAGGTTGGTGCCCTTCGGCCCGACCGCGGGCTGCGCGCTGAACGGGAGCGGCCAGAAGTAGATGCCGCCCATGCGCTCCTGCACGGCTGCATGGCAGGCGGCGGTGAACCACCTGGCCTGTACCCGCGGGTCCGGAGCGGGGGTGCGCCACCTGACATGCCACGGCTTGCCATACGCGCGGCGCGCTGCAGCGATGCCGACCTCGCTTTCCACCGTGCCGGGAGGCAGTGCGGCGTCGTAGGCTTCCCACCCGGCGCGCAGCGGTGGCGCCTGCGGCTTGTAGGCGTCAACGGCTTCCTGGACGCCCGGCCCGCAGTTTCCGACGTCGGTGTGCTCGCTCCAGTTGTTGGCGCATCCGAGCGCACGATGAAAGCGCGTGCGGACCGCCCGGTCCAGGCGTTCCCACTGCGGGAACGTGTCGAACGCGGTGAACTCGGTGCCGACGATGAACTGCCGCGCGCCCGCCCGCTGCGCGGCTGCCGCATAGGGCAGCAGCAGGTGCCGGTAGGAAGCGAACCAGGCGGGCAGGTCGGCTGGCGTCCAGCCGACCCGCGACCGGTGCAGGTTTCGCTCATCGAGCACCGGGCGTACCGACACGCGCAGCCCCGCGCGCCGCTCCACTCTGACGACGAGCGCGAGCTGGCCCGGCGTGAGGGTGACGGACCTGCTGGCATACACGCCGCGGGCGTTCCGGCCGGCCATGAAGAACGGGAAGGAGATCGATACCGCGTTCGCGTGCAGGCGCTTGATGAACGCGGCGTCAGCCGCCGCCGCTGCCTTGATGTCCTGGCCGGGGTAGGTGTAGGCGTTGATGTCGATACCGCGCTCGAACGGCCTGGCCGCAGCTGACGGGGCCGTGGCAGCGGGCGGCCTGCTCGCAGCCGGCCTGCTCGCGGCCGGCCCGGTCACGGCGGGCGGTTGCGGCGCCCGGGGAGGGCTGGCCGTGCAGCCGGCCAGCAGCAGTAGCAGCGCGCACGTGCACCAGGCGAGCCACCTCACCGCTGCCCCCGGCCGTCGCGATGCCCTGCGATCAGCCGGCCGGCCTGAACCAGCGGCGCCACGGTCGCGGCGGTTCCTGGCACGACGGGTCCCGGCCGGGCGAAACCCGGCCGGGTCCAGATCCGCTCCCGCAGGAACTGCTCGACCCGGCGGATATATCCGACCGCCGCTGGCGTGTACCACTTGCCAGCGAACCACCGCCCGACGCAGCCCCAGGCGTCCCCGGCGTGATACGGCCGCCCGCGGGGCCCGTTGTTCAGCCAGACCTCGTAGCCGTTGTAACAGGACCGCCAGATGTTATATCTCATTTACAGGAGTGCTGATAAGTCTTTAGCCGACCAGAAGGGAAACAAGCTACAGCGACAGAAGATTTTGATGTTCGTATATACTATTTATTATCATAATTGGAGAAATATTAGTACTATTTTTATATATAACAAGACTAGCATCAAACGGAATATTCTCACCATCAAACAAAATACACCGGGAAGTAGGTCGAGCTAAGGACTGATCACCACCCCGGTACATAATACATACATACACACATACATACATACAC
Source organism: Nocardiopsaceae bacterium (assembly GCA_031254715.1). Lineage (GTDB taxonomy): Bacteria > Actinomycetota > Actinomycetes > Streptosporangiales > Streptosporangiaceae > JAIRTY01. Next base: position 3,464 of record JAIRTY010000369.1, read on the forward strand.
ACATACATACATACACACATACATACCAACAAACAAACAT